>JAKBAQ010000008.1 GCA_021808985.1 Pseudomonadota bacterium | reverse complement strand
CTGCGATTTTCATGGCTGGAAATACAACTTCGATGGTTCCAACAAGGAAATCCGCGATGAGATGATTTTCCGCCCGGAAACGATCTGCGATCGCCCTGGCCTGCGGGCGGTGAGCGTGGGTGTCTGGAACAGCCTGATCTTCGTGAACCCGGACCCGAATCCACGCTGTACGCTGCTTGAACATCTTGATGTGATGCCGGAGCACCTCAAGAATTATGATTTTTCACATTTCCGCGTGCTGCGTGATCTTGAATTATGTTGGGATGCGAACTGGAAAACCGCTTTTGAAGCTTTCATAGAATTCTACCATGCCGATGACGTTCACCCCGAGGCAATTCCGGTGAGCGAAATGCTCGAAACACAATATGATCTTTACGGCCATGGCCTGTCGCGCATGATCATTCCCATAGGCTATGTCACGAGCAGGTTCGAGGACCGGGATACGGTGAATGAGGCGCTCAAGATGTTTGTT
Source organism: Pseudomonadota bacterium (assembly GCA_021808985.1). GTDB lineage: Bacteria > Pseudomonadota > Alphaproteobacteria > Acetobacterales > Acetobacteraceae > Acidocella. The sequence goes on along the minus strand of JAKBAQ010000008.1, from coordinate 27,241 downwards.
GCCGTGTATGGCGGCAATCCGGATGATTACAAGCATCTGAAAGGATATGAGTGGAAACAGGCGATGACCGACACCAAGCGCAAATGGGCCACGAAGCATGGCTATGCGCATCTTGACCGGTTGACCGATGACCAGTTGGTCGATGACTGGAACTATTCGCCCTTCCCCAACATGACCATTAACGTGTTCGCTGATTCGATGTTGCTGCAGATTTTCCGCCCGCATCCCACCGACCCACGCAAGAGCTGGTACAATGCCATCACGCTGTGCCTGCCGGTGAGCGACGACATCACCCCCGTGCTCGACCCGAACGCGTTTGGCCCCGAAACATTCGGGCCGCCCGGCTGGAAGGGGGATGATCGTCCTGCCCGCGTACGGCCGCAAAAAATGGAGGATTTGGGTTATCTTCTGGCCCAGGATGCGCGGCGCGTGCCGGAAGTGCAGGCTGGGTTGGAGTCCGAGGCGTTCATCGGCTCGCGCCTGTCGGAGGCTGAAGTCCGCATCCGCCACTATCTCGCGGAAATAGACCGGCTGATCGGGCGCAAGCACGTGTAAGGCCGGGGGCCACCAAAAACGGCATACCCCCGTGGTGTCACCATGCGCGGGGGTATGGGCTGCTGATAACCGTACAGGAATCCGTCTGCATTTGCGTGGCGCGGCACGGTTCATATCCAGCGAACGCACCGCCGAATGCGGCACGACGGAGCGGCAATGTTGGGCTGTGGCACGTTTGTCTCCTTGCGGGCGCCAGCTCAGGAAAAATTTATTTACCCTAAAAACAACGGTTGCCGGGTTGGACTGCCAACATGGGCCAAACCGGATGAAACGAAGATTGAGGAGGATGTGATGAGCTGGCTGACAGTACAGAAATTCTGTTCCTGGTGTGCGATTCTCACGGGTCTTACGTTTTTTGGCGGCTTTGTCATTGGCGGTTTTTTTCCGCCGCCACCGCCGTCACTGCCGCAAGACCAAGTCGTTGCCATGTACCAAACCCATCAAAACAGTATCATGATCGGCATGATGGTGTGGATGGCCAGCACCGTGTTCATGTGCTTTTTCTCAGGTGTTTTGTCCGAGCAGCTCAGGCGCATTCCCGACGCGCCGCCGGCGCTGTCCTATGCGCAGCTTGCCTCGGCGGCGGTTAACATGATTTTTTTCATCGTACCGCCGACATTGTTTATCGTCACGGCCTACCGGCCGGACCGTCCACCCGAGCTGACCTATATGCTCAATGATTTTTCCTGGATCATGGCGGTTTTGCCCTGGCCTGGGGCTACCGCACAGTCCTTGGCGGTTGGGCTGGCCATTCTTGTTGATACCGGCGCCAAGCCGATCTTTCCCCGCTGGACCGGCTGGTACAATATCTTCTGCGCGCTGGCCTACATGGTTGGCACCGGGCTGATCTTCGTGAAATCCGGGCCGTTCGCCTGGAACTCGATCTTCCCCTTCTGGTTCGCCGGATCGGTGTTTTTCATCTGGTTCGTCATCATGCACTTCAGCCTGCTCGAAGCTTTCAAGTCAGATCCCGCGAACAAGCCGGGCGCGGTGCAGACCAGCCGTTGAGCAGCGAATCCTCAAGGCATGCTCACAACGCACCCCGCAAAGGACAAGGAAGCCAGCGCCCCCGCGACCCGGAGCATGGCATTATCCTCAGCGGGAATGCCAACGCGCAACCATTCCGGCTTTGCCGGAAAATGCCGCACCAAAATGCCCTGCCTGCCCAGGTGCATGAATATTTCGTTTGCCTGGGGATGGGCATAGAGCCGGAAGAGCGGCGTGGCGCCGGTGAGCGCCGCGCCATGAGCGGTGAACACGCCATCCAGCTCCGCGGCACGTGCGATAAGGCGTGCGCGGGAAGCGGGCAGCCACTCATCCCCGGCCAGCGCGGCGCGGCCGATCTCGATCGCCGGACCAGGCACCGCCCACGGGCCCAACGCCGCGCGGATCGCCGCGACAAGCGCGGCATCGCCAGCCGCGAAGCCGAGCCGCACGCCGGCCAGCCCGTAAGCCTTGCCAAAAGAGCGGAGCACCAGCACGCCCGGCATGGGCAGCAAGGGCATGAGGCTGTGCCCGGGGGGCATCACATCCATGAAGGCTTCGTCAACCACCAGCCCCCCGCCCCGGGACGCTAGCATGGCGGCCAGGGCGGCGAGACGTTGGGGGTGCAGCAACCGGCCATCCGGGTTGTTGGGGTTCACCACCACCGCCAGGTCGCTCGCTTCGAGCATCTCTGGCGTGGCGGCAATGGTCACGGCCGCGCCGGCCTGGCGCCAGACGCGCTCATATTCACCATATGTGAAACCCAGGATGCCGACCCGCCGCCAGCCGAACAGCCGGGGCAAAAGCTGGATGAGCGCCTGCGTGCCGGGCGCGGCGACAATGCCAGCGCCGGCGGGCAGGCCATACCGCCGCGCGGCCACCGCCTCCAGCGCCGCCAGCGCGCCGGGTTCGGGCAGCCGGGCCCAGATGGCGGGAGGCAATGGCGGCAAGGGATGGGCTTGTGGGTTGATCCCTGTCGAAAGGTCGAGCCAGGGCTCCGGCGCGCCGGGAAACAGCGCCCGCGCCGCCGCCAGATTGCCGCCATGATAGAGGGGTTGGCCGTTCATGATGACGGCGCCCCTTGCATTGCCGTGCGCCGCAGCATGTACACATCCATGATCCACCCGTGCGCCGCCCGCGCCGCCGCGCGGCGCGCCATGATCGCGGGCCCCGCCGAGGCGAGCGGTCCGGCCTCGAGGATCTGCGCCGCCATGCCGAGATAGGCCCCCCACCAGATTTCCACCCCCCCGGGTGCCAGGGTCTGAAACGCGCAGCCGCCATCGAGCAGCACGACCAGCGTATCAACATCCGCCGGCCAGCCTTGTTCGCGCAGCCGCCGCCCGGTGGTGACCAGGACCGGCGCGCCGACCTCGTTCAACGCCACGCCATGGGCGGCGGTGAGCGCCTGTATGGCGGTGATGCCGGGCACCACCCGCGTCGCCAGCCCCAGCCGGGCGGCGATGCGCAGTGTGCTGTCATAAAGCGAGGGATCGCCCCAGACGAGCAGCGCCACCTCTCCGCCCTGGGGCAGCGCGCGCGTGATGGCCGCCGACCAGCGCGCCGCGATGGCCGCGTGCCATGCCGCCACGCACGCGCGATAGTCCGGCGCGGCGCCGTCGCGCACCGGCATGTCAAACTCCACAATGCGCGCCGCCGGGTTGGTGAGCACCTCGGCACAGATGGCGCGGCGCAGATCGGCGAGGTCGGCCTTGTCCGGCCCCTTGCGCGGGATCAGGATCAGTGCCGCCTCATTGATGGCGCGGATCGCCTCGCGGGTCAGATGCTCCGGGTTGCCTGTGCCGATGCCGATCAGGTTCAGGCGCGTGGCCGGGCTGCTCATGGGGCCGCCGAAATCAGGTGAAAAAAACTGCCCGAGGCCAGCGCGCGCCGCGAGCCGGTCTCCGGCACCAGCGCGCCGGCGGCGTCGCGCACCTCGGCCAGCGGCGCGTCAGGCTGCGCCAAAATGGCGGCATAGTGGAACTCATGCCCGGCCAGCAAAGCCCCCGCGGCATGGCCAGGCAGCGGGGCCGCGAGCCTGGCCATGCGATAACCCAGATGCATGCGCCGCGCGGCGAAGCTGGTGGCCAGCCCGAGCAGCCCGGCCATGGCGTGGCGTGTGCCCGACGCATCCACCAGCGCCTCGCCCAGCACCATGTAGCCGCCGCATTCGCCATGCACCGGGCGGGTGGCGGCAAAGCGCCGCAACCCGGCGAGAAAACCGGACGCCCCGGCCAGGAGGGGGGCGTGCAGCTCCGGGTAGCCACCGGGCAGCCAGCAAATATCGGCATCTTCCGGGGGCGGCTCGTCGGCCAGGGGCGAAAAGGGCCGGATTTCCGCCCCCGCCGCGCGCCAGCCGGCCAGCAAATGCGGATAGATGAACGAAAACGCCGCATCCTGGGCGAGGGCGATGCGTTGCCCCGGCGGCGTGGCGCGGCGGGCGGCGGCGGGCGGGCGCGGCCCAACGTCAGCCGCGGCGCGCAACGCATCCAGCGCGCAATGCGTCTCGATCAGCCGCGCCGCCTCATCGAGCAGCGCCTCCAGCCTGGGCAGCTCGGCGGCCTGCACCAGCCCCAGATGCCGCTCCGGCACCGCCACGGCGGCGGCGCGCGGCAGCACGCCGAACACGGCCAGCCCAGCCTGCGCCATGCCCGCGCGCAGCAGCGCCTCATGACGCGGGCTGGCCACGCGGTTAAGGATGACACCCGCCACGCGCACGCCGGGCCGGAACCGGGCCAGCCCTTGCGCGATGGCCGCGGCGGTCTGCGCCTGGCCGCTCGTGTCAAGCACCAGCACCACCGGCCAGCCGAGCAGCGCGGCGAGGTCCGCCGTTGCCCCGGTGCCGGTGGCGCCGGGCGCGGCGACACCGTCAAAAAGCCCCATCGAGCCCTCGGCCAGGGCAATATCCGCTCCCTCGGCCAAGCCCGCCAGCGCCGCGAGCTGCCCAGGCGGCATCGCCCAGCTATCGAGATTGAAGCACTCCCGCCCAGCGGCGGCGGCGAGAAAGGCGGGATCGATATAATCCGGCCCGGATTTGAAAGGCTGCACGGCAAGCCCGCGCCGCCGCAGGGCGCGCGCCAGGCCGAGGGCCACGGTGGTTTTGCCCGCGCCTGACGCCGGAGCGGCGATGATGAGGCCCGGGGTGCTCACGCGGGCTCCGGAAAGCGCGGGCTGGCCCCACGCGGGCGGTAGCGGCGGTCATAATCGGGGGCGTAGAGACGGCTCTCGGCGAATTCTTCAGCCTCCAGAACCCGGCCGACCAAAATGAGCGCCGTGCGCTCGATCTGCCCGTCCATCATGCTCTCGATGGTGGCGAGAGTCGCGCGCAGGACACGCTGATCAGGCCAGGATGCGCGCCAGACCACCGCCACCGGGCAGTCCGCGCCGTAATGCGGCCGCAGGGCGGCGACAAGCTCACCCAGCACATGGATGGAGAGGTGAATCGCCAGAGTCGCGCCCGTGGCGGCGAAGGCGGCGAGGCTCTCGCCCGGCGGCATGGGCGAGGCGCGGCCGGGGCTGCGAGTCAACACCAGGGATTGGGCGACGCCCGGCAGTGTCAGCTCCGCCCCCAGGGCGGCGGCGGCGGCGGCGAAAGAGGGTACACCGGGCGTAACGTCATAAGCGATGCCAAGCGCGCGCAGGCGCCGCAACTGCTCGCCCATCGCCGACCACACGGAGAGATCCCCCGAATGCAGCCGCGCCACATCCAGCCCCCGCGCGTCCGCCGCCTGAATCTCGGCGATGATTTCATCGAGCGAGAGCGGCGCGGTGTTGACGATGCGCGCCCCAGGCGGGCAATGCGCCAGCACACCCTCGGGGACCAGCGAGCCGGCATAAAGACAGACCGGCGACGCGGCGATGAGGTCGCGCCCGCGCAGGGTCAGCAGATCCGCCGCGCCCGGCCCGGCTCCGATGAAATGCACCGTCATGGTGAGCTCCGTTCCGCAATGGCCGCCGTCGCCAGCCCATCGGGGGAAATGACGCGCGGCGCCCGCAACCTCGCCCCAGGCCCGGCGGCGTGCAAGGCCACCGCCTCGGCCAGGCTGCCGGTGCCAAACAGCGCCTGCTGGCGCGGCGTGTTCGTCAGCGTCGCGATGCCCGCCAATGCCGCGGCCGGGACGGCGATCACCGGCAGGCGCAATGTCTCGGCCAGCGCCGTAAGCACCGGGGCATCGGCTTTTTCCGCTAGCGTGGCCAGGGCGTCGGCATCCGCCGCGCCGGCCGCGGCCAGCGCGGCGCGCAGCGAAGCGGCCGTGGCGGACGCGCGGAAGCCAAGCCCCGCGACTCTCACAGCACGACGCTCCATTGCACGATGGGCCGCGCCGGCTCCCAGCCGCGCAACCGCCCCAGCGGGCGGGCCTCGGCCAGTTCCAGCCGCAGCAGGCTGCCGCCTTTCGCCGCCGCCCATTGGGTGGCCAGCGCCTCGGTTTCCAGCGTCACCGCGTTGACCACCAGCCGCGTGCCCGCCGGCGCCAGCGCCCAGAGCCGCTCAAGCAACGCCGTGCTGGCGCCGCCGCCGATGAACACGGCATCCGGCCGGGGCAAAATCTCCAACCCGTCGGGAGCGCGGGACTCGAGCAGGCTGAAACGGTGTTCCACCCCGAAATTTATCGCATTGCGCCGGGCGCGGGCGGCGCGGGCGGCCTCGGCCTCCACACCACAGGCGCGAGCGTCCGGCGCGGCGAGCAGCCATTCCACCGCCACCGACCCGGAGCCGGTGCCGATGTCCCACAGGCACTCGCCCGGGCGCGGCGCCAAGGCTGACAAGGTCAGCGCCCGCACGGCCCGCTTGGTGATCTGCCCGTCATGCTCGAACAATTCATCCGGCAGGCCGGGCGCGCGGGGCAGGCCGAGACCGCCCGCCACCTCAACCGCCACCGCCACCGGGGCGATGCCTGGAGCCGCGTCCCAGGTTTGCGCGCAGTTTTCAGTAATGCTCTCGCGCGGCCCGCCCAATGCCTCCAGCCGCCACAGGCGCGAGGCGCCAAAGCCTTGAGCTGTCAGCCAAAGGGCACATTCAGCCACTGTTTCCGGCCCGCGCAACAGGCAGAGCAGCCGCCGCCCCCGGCTTAGATGCGGGCGCAGCCGGGTCAGCGGCGCGGCATGCAGGCCCAGGCAGATGGTCTCCTCCAGCCGCCAGCCGAGCCGGGCGGCTGCCAGGGCGAAGCTGGACGGCGCCGGCAAGGCGCGCCATTCGCCAGGGGGCAAATGCGCCGCCAGACCGCCGCCCGCGCCGAACCAGAACGGGTCGCCCGAGGTCAGCACCGCCACCGGCCGCGCGCGGCAGGCCAGCACCGGGGCAAGCGAAAACGGCACGGGCCAGGCTTGTCCGCGCGCGCCGGCCCCGGCCAAGGCCAGATGGCGCGCCCCGCCGAAAATCACCTCGGCCCGGTCCAGCCAGGCCAGAGCCTCGGCGGAGAGTCCCGCCCGGCCGTCCTCGCCAATGCCGATGAGGCTCAACCATGTGTCAGCCATGCTTCCCCCGCCTTGCCATAGCCCCGCTTGCGGCGCCATTTTGGCGCGCATGCACACGACACCCCGTATCCTGCTGCTGGGCGGCACCACCGAAGCCAGCCACATGGCGCGCGCCCTGGCCGCGCGCGGAGCGGATGCCGTGTTTTCCTATGCCGGGCGCACCGGCGCGCCGGCGGCGCAGCCTTTGCCGACACGGATCGGCGGGTTCGGCGGGGTAGCGGGGCTGGCGGACTATCTGCGCGCGCAGGCGATCACCCATGTCATCGATGCCACCCACCCCTTCGCCGTGCAGATGAGCCGCAACGCCGCCGCCGCCTGCGCCGAGGCGGGGGTGGCGCTGCTGGCGCTGGAGCGCCCGGCCTGGACGCCAGGCCCCGGCGATGACTGGCAGAGCCTGCCGGACCGCGAGGCGGCCGTTGCGGCCCTGCCCGCCGCGCCCGCGCGCGTGTTTCTGGCCATCGGGCGGCAGGGGGCGGCGGCATTCGCCGCCCGGCCGGAACATGCCTATCTGCTGCGCCTGGTTGATCCCCCCGCCACATTGCCGCCGCTGCCCGGCGCCGAGATCGTGCTGGCGCGCGGGCCGTTCACCCTGGCGCAGGATCTCGCCTTGCTGCGTGAACACCGGATCGGGCTGATCGTGGCCAAGAACGCCGGCGGCGAGGGCGCGCGTGCCAAGCTTGACGCCGCGCGGATGCTCGGGCTGCGCGTGCTGATGATCGAGCGCCCCGAGGCGCCGACGCGCGCGGTGGCTGCGAGGGTGGAGACGGTGATGGACTGGCTCACGGCTCATTCCGCCCGCCTCGGCGTATAGACAAACCGGCCCACGCGGCGCGTGGCGCGGTTGCCGACCAGCACGATGGTGCGCATGTCGGCCATCTGTGGCGCGGCCTCAGCGAGGGGCACAGTGAGGATGCACTCCTGCGCCGTGCTGACCGCGCGCGCGAAGGTGACGAGGCGCCCCGGCTCACATTCCTCGCGCAACACGGCCAGGGCGCGGCCCATGCCTTCGGGGCGGGCGGCGGAGCACGGATTATAGAAGGCCATGGCGAAATCGCCCCGCGCGGCCAGACGCAGGCGGCGCTCGATCAGCGCCCAGGGCTTCAGATTGTCCGAGAGATTGATGACACAGAAATCATGCCCGAGCGGCGCGCCGGCCCGCGCGGCGGCGGCCAGCATGGCGGTGATGCCGGGCAGGACGCGGATATCGAGCCGCTCCCAGTCGGGCCTGTCCTCCAGCGCCTCGAACACCGCTGAAGCCATGGCGAACACGCCGGGATCGCCGGAGGAGACGATCACCGCCCGCGCGCCCGCGGCGGCCAGGGCCAGGGCGTGACGGGCGCGGGCGAGTTCCTCGCGATTGTCGGACGGATGCAGGCAGAGGCCCGGCCGGGGCGCGATGCGCGCCACATAGGGGATATAGCCCAGCACGTCGGTAGCCTCGGACAGGGCCGCGCGGACCTCGGCGGTGAGCAACGCCTCATCCCCCGGACCAAGCCCGGCAACAGCCAGCCAGCCGCTCATGCCGGGCCGGGCCCGTGCACCAGCACAATCGCGAAATAGGGGCAGTCCGCCGCGTCCATCTCCGCCAGGCGCTGCACACGCTGCTGGCGCGTGGTGCCGTGCGCCACCAGCCAAGCCTGCTCCAGCCGCCCGGCCGCGGCCAGGGCGCGGCGGATTTTCGGCAAATTCCGCCCGGTCTTCATCACCACCAGCGCATCGCTGTCGCGCATCCGGCGGGCCAACTCGGCTTCCGGGAGCAGGCCGGTGAGCACGGTGAGAACATCGTCGCTCCAGGTGATCGGCGTACCCGTGGCCGTCCAGCAGCCGGACATGCCGGTGATACCCGGGATGATCTCCACCAGCGCCTGTCCGCGCAGCCGCACATGCATATGCATGAAGGAGCCGTAAAAAAACGGATCGCCCTCGCACAGGACGATGACGTCATGCGTCTGCGCCAGAGTTACCAGGCGTTCGGTCCATTGGTCGTAGAAGGCGGTGAGCTGGGCGATATAGTCCGGGCTGTCGGCGGGCAATTCGGTGGTGAGCGGATATTCCATCGGATACTCGACGCAATCGGGATGCAGCAGCCCCTCGACAATGCGCCGCGCCTGCCCTGCCCGCCCGGCCTTGCGGAAATAGGCGACATGGCGCGCCTCGCGCACCAGCCGATGCGCGCGCAGGCTCATCAGCTCCGGGTCGCCAGGGCCGAGCCCGACGCAAATGATCCGCCCCATACTCACTCCACCCGGCTCGCGATGGCGTTGAGCGCCGCCACGGTCACGGCGGAGCCGCCGAGCCGTCCCTCGACGATGAGCGAGGGCGCGGGCGGGGCGGCGAACAAGGCCGCCTTCGACTCCGCCGCGCCAACAAAGCCAACCGGACAGCCGATGATCGCGGCCGGACGCGGGCAGGCCGGATCCTCGAGCATGTTCAGCAGGTGGAACAGCGCGGTCGGCGCGTTCCCGATGGCCACCACCGCCCCCGCCAGGCTGGGCCGCCACAACTCCAGCGCGGCAGCGCTGCGCGTGGTACCGAGCCGGGCGGCCAGCGCCGGCACCTCCGGGGCGTGCAGGGTGCACAGCACCTCATTGGCGGCGGGCAGGCGCGCGCGGGTGATGCCCTCGCTCACCATGCGGGCGTCGCAGAGGATCGGCGCGCCCCTGGCCAACGCCGCGCGCGCGGCCACCACCATGCCGGGGGTAAAGCGCACGTGCGCGGCCAGCCCGACCAGCCCGAGCGCGTGGATCATGCGCACCACCACCGGCTCCTCCTCGGGCGTGAAGCCGGCGAGGTCAGCCTCCGCCCGGATGGTGGCAAAGGATTGGCGATAGATCGCGGGCGCGTCGGTTTCGTAGAAATAAGGCATCAGCTTTGTCCAAAAACCCGTTCGGGGTGGCGAAGAAGCGCGGCATGGTCAAGCCCGGCCAGATCATCCATGCCGGGCCGGGCCAGGGTGAAGCCGGTATTTGCGGCGGTCAGGGTGATGTCCGCCGGTCTCGGATGCGCGCAGCCCTTGGCGCAGCCTGAAACATGCAGCGTCGCGCCGACGGGCAGATGCGGAGCGAGCGCCTGGGCGAGCAGGCGGGTTTCGCCGAGCGCCTGGGCGCAGAGCGGCCTGCCCGCGCAGGCGAACACGCGTGGCCAGGGCGAGGCGGGGTCTAGCACCAGCCCCGGGAGGGCGGGCAAAGCGGCGAGGCCGGGCAGAAACAGCATCCGCCAGGGGGTGAGCCGGATTCCGGGCGAGAGTTCGGCCAGCGCGGCGAGGGTTTCGGCGGGGAGATCGCCCAGGCTGAAGGCGGCGAGCAGCCCGTCAGCCCGCGTGCCAGGCACGGGAGATGCCGGCGCGGGCGCGGGGCGCAGCAGGTTTTGGCCCGGCGGCAGATGCCCGGCGGCCAAATGCGCGCGCATCCGGCCGCGCCCGTTTTTCACCCCTCCAGAGGCGATGAACCATGCCGCCAGGGTCAGAATCTCGGCCACCGCGTCTTCAGCCCGCACCGGCCGGCCCGCGGGCGCGCCGTCGGCACGGAGCAGCAGCGCGCCTCCCTCGGCGCGTTCCAGGCGAATATCGGCCGAGATGGCGCCCAGCACCGGCGCCGGACCGGTATCCAGCGCGACGCCGAATTTAGCCGGCAGGTCTTGCAGGCCAGCCAGGCCGGCGGCCAGCACGGCGGCAAGCTCCGGCGTGCCGTCGCCCTCCCGCCAGAACGGCGCGATGACGATGTTATGGGTCCGCTCGGTGGCCGCGTCCGCGTCCAGCAGGGCCAACGCGGCCAGTTCGGCAAGCAGCGCCGCATGGTCCGCCGGGGCGATGGCGCGCAGTTGCAAGTTGGCCCGGGTGGTCAGCGCCAGCATGCCCTGGCCATAGCGCGCCGCCAGCCGCGCGAGGCCCCGCGCCTGGGCGGCGGAAAGCCGTCCGGCGGGCGGGCGGATGCGCAGGATCAGCCCATCCGCCGCCGCCATGGGGCGGTGCGCGCCGGGGCACCAGCCTTTGATCAACCCGCTCATGCCTCGCCCTCCAGCGCCGCGACGATGGCGTTGTTGCGCGTGCACCATAGCCCGGCGGCACGCAGGCGGCCGAACACATCGCGCAGCCGCGCCAGGGCGGCGGGGTTTTCCTGGGCCAAAAAGTCGCGCACCACGGGGCGGCCGAGCGTGGCCTCGTAATAAAGATCGAACAGATGCGCCGGCACGGCGCCGGCGAGATGCGCGAAGGCGGCCAGATGGTCGAGCGTCGCCGCGAGCTCCGCGCCGCCGCGAAAGCCGTGCGCCATCATCCCCTCGGCCCAGGCCGGATTGGCGGCGCGCGCGCGCGCCACGCGGGCGACTTCCTCGGGCAGGCGGCGGGCATGGGGCTGGTCTGGGCGGGTCACGTCCAGATGGTAGAGAGCTGGCGGGGTGAGGCCAAGATGCGCCATGGCGGCAGCGAACCCGCCCTCATGCGCGGCATAATCGGCGGCGAGCAGCAGGTCGGTCTCGGGCAAATCCTGGGCGTGAACGAAACTGTCCGTGTCCTTGAGGCGGGCGCGCAAGGCGGCGTGATCCTCCAGGGCCTCGCCGTCCACGCCGATGCGCCAGCCCGAGGCCGTGAGCCACGCGGCCCCGGCGCGGGCGCGGGCATCCGGGGTGAACTCATCCAGCGTCCCGCCCATGTTCAGCCCGTAAGTGCCGGGGCGGGGCGCGAAAACACGCGGCGCGCGGTGCAGATAGGGGTTGTCGGCCCGGTCTTCCCCACGCGCCGCCAGGGCGGCGGCGGCGGCCTCGAACAACTGGGCGAGGTGGGGGAAGATGTCACGGAACAGCCCCGAGACGCGCAGGGTGATGTCAATCCGCGGGCGGCCGAGCAGGGCGAGCGGGATGATCTCGAACCCCTCCACCCGCCCGCCGCCCGCCTGCCAGCGCGGAGCCAACCCCGCCAAGTGCAGCGCCATGGCGAATTCCTCGCCCGCCGTGCGCATGGCCGCCGAGCCCCAGAGGTCGACGAGCAGCCCCCTGGGCCAGTCGCCATGATCCTGAAGATGCTTGCGCAGCAGCTCCTCGGCGAGCTTCACGCCCTGGGCATGGGCGGATCTGGTCGGCACGGCGCGCGGGTCCACGGCGAAGATGTTGCGCCCGGTCGGCAGCACGTCCTGGCGTCCACGCGCGGGCGAGCCGGCCGGCCCCGGCGGAACGCGCCGCCCGGCCAGCGCGGCCAGCAGCCCGGCGCGCTCAGCCGCGCCGCACGCGCCCTGGCCAAAGACATGCAGCCCAAGCCCGAAGCGGCTTTCCTTCAGATCGCAGACAAACCGGTCAATGCGTGTGATCGCCTCGCTCAGCGGTGCCTCGGGGGCGAGGTTGAGATCCTGCTCCACGCCGCTGGCCTGGGCCTCCTCGCGGATGGCCAGGATCAGCCGGTTGCGCCGGGCCGGGTCGAGCCCCTCGGCGGTTGCGTATTCGTCGAGCAGTGTTTCCAGCCGGGCCAGGGACGCGGGCATGGCGGATGGCGCCAGCGGCGGCGGCAGATGCCCGATCGTCACCGCCCCGATGCGCCGCTTGGCCTGCGCGGCCTCGCCGGGATCGTTGACGATGAACGGGTAAATGACCGGCAAGGCGCCGATCAGCGCCTCCGGCCAGCAGGCGCCCGAGAGCGCCACGGCCTTGCCTGGCAGCCATTCCAGCGTGCCGTGCGTGCCCATATGCACAAGGGCGTGCGGGGCCTGCGCGCGCAGCCAGAGGTAAAACGCCACATAGGCATGGCAGGGGGGGATGGCGAGATCATGATAGGCGGCCTCGCGCTCTGGGGTGGGGCCGCGCTCGGGTTGCAGCGCCAGCAGCGCCCGGCCGGCACGCAGGGCGGCGAAGCGGAACTCACCATCCCTCACCGCCGGGTCGTCCGCCGGGTCTCCCCAGCGTGCGGCGAGAGCCGTTTGCAAGCTGGCGGGCAAGCGGGCCAAGGCGTCACGATACGCGCGCAGCGGCCAGGAAAGTGTTTCCCGGCCAAGGCGCGCGGGCAGGCCATCGAGCGGCGCAACCGCGTAACCCTGGCGCCCCAGCTCTTCCAGCAGCAGGCCGGCGGAGGCCAGCGTGTCCAGCCCGACGGCATGGGCCATCTGGTCGGGCCGGCCGGGATAGGTGGAGAGGACCAGCGCGACATCGCGCGCCGCCGGCTTGGTGACGGCGAGGCGGTGCCAGGCGGCCACCTTGGCCGCGACGGCCGCCACGCGCTCGGGTTCGGCGCAATGCAGGCTGCGGGCATATTGCAGCGCCTCATCCCGCGCGGCGGGGGATTTGAAGCTGACCACGCCCGCGAACAACCGCCCATCGAGTTCCGGCAAAGCGACATGCATGGCCAGATCCGCCGGGGAGAGACCGCGCGGGGCATCGTCCCAGTCCCGCCGCAGGGCGGTGGAGAGCGCGACCTGGAACACCGGCACGCCGGGCGCATCAAGGGGCGTGGCGCCGCTCTCCCCGGCGGCGGAAAAGGCCGTGGCGTTGACAATGGCAACGGGCGGGTGCGCGGCCAGATGCGCGGCCACCCAGGCGGCCGCGGCCGGAGCCTTCAGCGACGGCACGAAGATCCCGTAGGCGTTGAGGCCCGCCTCGGTCAGGGCGGCGATCAGCGCGTCGACCGGGCCGGTATCGGCGGCGGCGAGGTAGGAGCGGTAAAACAGCACCGGCACCCGTGGCGCGGGCGGCGGCGCGGGCGCATACAGCCCGTGATCGGGCAGCGGCGCGGGCGGCGGGGCGGACGGCACGTCCAGCCCGGCGGCGTGCGCCAATTGGGCCATGGCTGCCCGCGCGGCGGCCGCGCCGCCCATGTCGCACAGCCGGGCCAGCTCATGCAGCGCGGGTTCGGGCAGGGTGGAGAGCGCATCGAGCGCCGGGTCGGGCCGTCCATCGCCCGGCAGAATGGCAAGAGGCAGGCCCCGCTCGCGCGCCAGGCCGTGCAGCACCGCCACCCCATATGCCCAATAAGCTTCACCGCCGATCAGCCGAACCAGCACCGCCTTGGCCCCGCGTAGCGTGGTCTCGGCGTAATTATCCACCGAGACCGGATGGCGTAGCAGCGCCAGATTGACCAGACGCAGCGAGGGCAGAGGCCGCGCCGCCGCCCGTGCCTGGTGCCAGCCCGCCGCGAAGGCGCTCAGGTCGCTGTCAGAAAAGGACAGCACCACCAGATCCGCCGGGCTTTGCCCGGGATCATGGGGGGCGGCCGTTTCCTCAAGCCCATGGCTTTCGCGGAAGACGATGTGCATGGGAGGGGGTTAGCAGCCCAGCGCGGCGCGGATTGCCGCCTCGTCGATATCGCCGGTCTCGGCGATGACCACGAGCTGCGAGCGGCGGTCTTGCGCGCCCCAGGGACGGTCATACTGGCTGCGCACGCGCCCGCCCACGGCCTGCACCAGCAGCCGCATGGGCTTGCCCGCGATGGCGACATGCCCCTTCACCCGCAGCACATTGCGCTCGCGCGCCAGACGCTCAATGGCCGCCAGCAACGGCTCGGGGGCGGCGAGCTCGGGCAGCGCCACCACGAGGGTGGCGAAATCGTCATGCTCATGCCCATCCTCGGCGTCATGGTGCGAGGGGCGCTGGGCGAGATCGGCCTCGGCGGCCGCCTCCAGCCCCAGCAGCACGGCCGGCGCGATGACACCTTCCGTCACCGGCAGCATCGGCACGGGGCGCGGCAGCTCGGCGGCGATCAGCGCGCGCGCGGCCGCCAGGCCGGCCTCTCCGGCTAGGTCGGCCTTGCTGAGCAGGATCAGGTCGGCGCAGGCCATCTGGTCCTCGAACACTTCGGCGAGCGGCGTATCGTGCTCATTAGGCGCCTCGGCGGCGACAGGCAGCGGCGCGAAAAGGCCGGCGGCCACGGCCTCGGCGTCGGCCACGGCGATCACCCCGTCCACCGTCACGCGTGAGCGGATGGCTGGCCAATCGAACGCCTTGAGCAGCGGTTTGGGCAAAGCGAGGCCCGAGGTCTCGATGAGGATATGGTGCGGCCGGTTAGGCAGGGCCAGCAAGCGTTCCATGGTCGGGATGAACTCATCCGCGACCGTGCAGCAGATGCAGCCATTGGCCAGCTCCAGAATGGCCTCCTCCGGGCAGGCTTCATCGGCGCAGCCGCGCAGAATCTCGCCATCCACGCCGACCGTGCCGAATTCATTGACCAGCACGGCGAGGCGCTTGCCCCCCGGGTTTCGCAGCAAATGCCGGATGAGCGTGGTTTTACCCGCGCCGAGAAAGCCGGTGATGATGGTGACGGGGATTTTGGCGAGATCGGTCATTCACGGGTCTCCAAAGGGGGAAGGCGGGCGATTACATGCTTGCGAAACAGCGCCGGGCGCGCGCGCCAGGGCACGATGCCCTCCGGTGCCGCGGCATAGGCGGCGGCGAAGCCGAGGATGGACGGGGCGTCCTCCTGGGCCATCGGGCCGTGGATATAGGACCAGCGGCCCGGCGCGCTCAGGGCGATCGCCGGTCCATTGCCGCAGGCGGAGAGGCATTCCACCGCCCGCACGCGCACGCCCGCGGGTGCTGGCTGCTCCGCCAGCGCCGCATAGAGCCGCGCGCCGGGGCAAGGCTGGCCGGCCTCGGGCGCCTGACCCGCCCGGCAGGTGATGCAGACATGAAGTATCGCGCCCATGAACCTCTCTCCGGCGGGTTGGGCGCGCGAAGCCGGCGGTTGCATCCCTTGGGAGACGCGTCCGTCATCCGGCTGCGGCACACCCCGGCCGCCCGTTGCAATCCTTGGCTGGCAGGTCTCCCGGCTTACGGATAGGGGCGGTGAGGCCCTGCGGGTCTTCGCCTTCCCGGCCTGGAGGCCAGTGGCTTGGAGACCCTCTCCGGTCACGGTCGCGGGGGCGGCTGCGCCTCGGGGTGGCGCCCCTATCGCATTCCCTTTTGGCCTGACATAAGCCAGGCACCAGCGCAGCCACATGACAGGCCTCATGCGGCGCCAATTGTCAAGGACGACGCCATGCCCCTCTCACCCGAAGACGCGGCCGCCCATGCCGCGAAGATGGCGCGGATAAAGACCGCGCGCGACAAGATGATGGCCACGAAAACCGGCGAGAAAGGGCTGATCATCGTGCATACCGGCGCGGGCAAGGGCAAATCCTCAGCGGCGTTCGGCATGATTCTGCGCTGCATCGCGCATGAGATGCCCTGCGCGGTGGTGCAGTTCATCAAAGGCGGGTGGGATACCGGCGAACGCCGCCTGCTCACCGCGCGGTTCCCCGATCTCTGCCGCTTTTACGCCATGGGCGAGGGCTTTACCTGGGAAACGCAGGACAAGGCGCGTGACATCGCCGCCGCCCGCGCCGGCTGGGACATGGCGAAGACGCTGATCCGCGACGAGACGCTGCGGCTGGTGCTGCTCGATGAGATCAACATCGCGTTGCGCTATGGTTATCTCGACCTCGCGGAGGTGCTGGCGTTCCTGCGCGCGGAAAAACCCCCGCTGACGCATGTGGTGCTGACCGGACGCAACGCGGCGGCGGAATTGATCGAGGCGGCGGATCTGGTGACCGAGATGACCCAGGTGAAGCACCCGTTCCGCGCCGGCATCAAGGCGCAGGCGGGGGTGGAGTTCTGATGCCGGCGCTGATGATTCAGGGCACGGGCTCGAATGTCGGCAAGTCGCTGCTGGTCGCCGGGCTGTGCCGGGCGGCGCGGCGGCGCGGCTTGCGGGTGGCGCCGTTCAAGCCGCAGAACATGTCCAACAACGCGGCGGTGACCGCCGAGGGCGGCGAGATAGGCCGCGCCCAGGCCCTGCAGGCGCTGGCCGCCGGGCTGGCGCCGGAGGTGGACATGAACCCGGTGCTGCTCAAGCCCGAAGGCAAGGCGGGCGCGCAGATCATCGTACGGGGACAGCGCCTGACGACGCTGCGCGCGCGCGATTATGCGGCGCTGAAGCCAACCTTGCTGCCGCGCGTGCTGGAGAGTTTCGAGAGGCTGAAAACGGCGCACGACCTCGTCATCGTCGAGGGGGCTGGCAGCCCGGCGGAGGTCAACCTGCGCGCGGGAGACATCGCCAATATGGGCTTCGCCCGCGCCGCCGGCGTGCCGGTGGTGCTGGCGGGCGATATCGACCGGGGTGGGGTGATCGCGCAGATGATCGGCACCCAGGCAGTGCTGGAATCCGGCGACGCGGCACAGGTGCGGGGGTTCATCATCAATAAATTCCGGGGCGACCCCCGCCTGTTCGACGATGGCTATGCGCTGATCGCCGAACGCACGGGCTGGCCGGGTTTTGGCGTGCTGCCCTATTTCCCCGGTGCCATACGCCTGCCAGCCGAGGACACGCAGGATCTGCACCGCCCGCGCGGCACGGGCGGGGCGCTGCGCATCGCCTGCCTGGCCTTGCCGCGGATCGCCAATTTCGACGATCTCGATCCGCTGGCCGCCGAACCGGGGGTGGATCTGGTGATGGTGCGCCCGGGGCAGGCGATTCCGGGCGACGCGGCGCTGGTGATCGTGCCTGGCAGCAAATCCACGCGCGGCGACCTCGCGGCGCTGCGCGCGCAGGGGTGGGATATCGACCTGCACGCCCATGCCCGGCGCGGCGGCGCGGTGCTTGGCCTGTGCGGAGGCTATCAAATGCTCGGGCACGGCATCGCCGACCCCGAGGGCCTGGAAGGCACGCCCGGCGAGACGATGGGGCTCGGGCTGCTGAACGTGGCCACCCTCATGCGCCCGCATAAGCGGCTGGCGCTGGTGCGGGCGGTGCATGCGGCGAGCGGCGAGCCAATGGCAGGCTATGAGATCCACCTTGGCGAGACGGACGGGCCGGACCGGGCGGCGCCCTTCGCCATCGTCGCGGGGCGGGGAGAAGGCGCAATGTCGCCCAGCGGGCGGATCATGGGCAGTTATCTGCACGGGCTGTTCGCGGCCGACGGCTTTCGCGCCGCCTTCCTGCGCGCCCTGGGCGGCACGGCGGGCGGAACCAGCTACGCCGCCGGGGTTGAGCAGACGCTCGACGAGTTGGCCACGCATATGGAGGCGCATCTCGACATTGCCGGCCTGCTGGCGCTGGCGGGTTAAACCGGCTGCCAGGGCGTGGGGGTGTTGTGTTGCCAATCCACACGGTGGAGCAAGGGGGTATCGTCGGTGAATTCCGGCCAGCCCAGGCAAAGATAGGCAGAGAAGCGCCAACTGGGCGGCGCGCCGAGCAACGGCCCCAGGGCGGCGGGGTCGAGGATGGAGACCATGCCAAGCCCGAGATTCTCCGCCCGCGCCGCCAGCCAAAGCGTGTGGATGGCCATGGCGGTGGATTGCTCGAGCGTCTCGGGCATGGTCTGGCGGCCAAGCCCATGCCCGGCCTCGGGCGCGATGTCGGTAAACACGGCGAGGTGCACCGGCGCGTCGTCCAGCCCCGAGAGTTTCAGCCTGGCATAGGCTTCGGCCTGCTCGCCCTCATATAACCGCGCGGCGAGGGCGTTGCAGCGGATGAACTCGGCGCGCACGGCGGCGCGCAGAGCCGGGCTCTCCACCGCCAGCACGCGCCAGGGGCGGGCATTGCCGACCGAGGGCGCCAGCGACATCGCCGCTTGCAGGCGCACCAACAAGTCGGCGGGCACGGGATCGGGGCGGAAATGCCGGACGTCACGCCGCCAGCGCATGATTTCAAGCAGCGTCGCCGCCTCTTCTGGAGAAAACTGCATGGCTCGATCAGTATTGGTTTGGATCGAATCGGCGGATTCGACACAAACTAACGAGATTGATCGCAAAAACATGGCTGGAGCAGGATTGGTGCAAGGTAATCATGCTCTAGAGCACCGCCGCCGCCAGGCTCAGCGCCGCCCAGGCCAGCACGCCGCGTACATAGAGCGCCAAGGCGCGGCGCATGGCGGGGGCATCAGGGTCTGCGCCGGCGGCGTTCACCCACGGCTCGTCGGCAATGCGGCTGGCATAAACGCGGGGGCCGGACAGACGCAGCCCCAGCGCGCCGGCCAGCGCGGCCTCGGGCCAGCCGGCATTGGGCGAGCGGTGATGGCCAGCGTCACGCGCCATGCAGGCCAGCGCGGCTTTGGGCCGGGCGGAGACGAGGGCGAGGAGCAGCCCGGTCAGGCGGGCGGGAAGCAGGTTGGCCAGATCGTCAATGCGCGCGCTCGCCCAGCCGAAAGCCTCATGGCGCGGGGTGCGGTGGCCGATCATCGAATCCAGCGTATTGATCGCCTTATAGGCGGCGATGCCGGGCAGCCCCAGCGCCGCCCCCCAGAATAGCGGCGCGATGACCCCGTCCGAGGCGTTCTCGGCCAGGCTCTCCAGCGCCGCGCGGGCGATGCCCGCCGCATCCAGCCGCTCAGGATCGCGCCCCACGATCAGCGCGACGGCCTGACGCGCGGCTGCCAGATCACCCCGCCCGAGCGGCGCCGCCACGGCGGCGACATGCTCGTGCAAAGAACGCGCCGCCACCAGCGGCCATGCCAGCACACCCGTCAGCACTATGCCATCCAGCCCCCCGGGCAGCCTGGATTGTATCGCCCAGCCGGCGGCGGCGCTTAAGCCGATAACGAGCAACGCCGTTCCGATACCCGCGACGCGCCGCGAAATAGGGCCACCGCGATTGAAGTGCCCGTCCAGCCGCGAAATCAGCTTGCCAATCCAGGTGACGGGGTGGCCGATACGGGCGAACAGCGCGGCGGGCCAGCCGAACGCTGCGTCGATGGCCAGAGCCGCGAGCATGGCGGCGGGAGCGGGATGCGGCATCCGTCAGGCGATGAGGCTGAGATTGACAAAGCCGGCGGACCATTGCCCATCGGCCAGGCGGCGCAGCAAGGTGGCGGAGAGCGGCGCGATTTCGAAGGCCAGCCCCAGCGGCGGCTGATCCAGCGCCAACCCGAGCGCCGCGCGGATGGTCCCGGCATGGGCAACGATGACCGCCGGGCCGGCGGCGGCGATTGCGGCCAGGGCGGGCCTGGCGCGGGAGACGACGTCGAGGAAGCTCTCCCCGCCCGGCGGGCGAAAACCGGCTAAATCCGCACGGGGCAGCGCGCCCAGGTTCGGCAGGGCAGCGTATGGCTGGCCTTCCCAGTCGCCGAAATCCTGCTCCCACAGCCGTGCATCCTGGGCGACCCCGGCACCGGGGCATAACGCGGCGGCGGTCTCGAGGCAGCGGCGCGCCGGGCTGGAGACAAGTTGCGCGCCAGCGGCGGCCAGCGCCGCGAGGCGGGCGCGCGCCTGGGCTATTGCGCCCCCTTGCGGCAGCAGGGCCGGCACATCCAGCCGGCCAGCCAGACGCCCCGCGCCCTCCGATGGCGCATGGCGGATGAGAATGACATCGGCGGCCACCGGCTGCGCCATGTTCGGTCAAGCCCTTTTCAAGGAGGGAAAATGATGTTTGGTCTACGTCCCGGAACAGGGGACTGCATGATCGTACTCATTACAGGAGGTGCGCGCTCGGGCAAGAGCGCCTATGCCGAGGCCAGGACGCTGAGCCTGCCGGGACTGCCGCATTACATCGCCACCGCCACGGCGGGCGATGACGAGATGGCGGCGCGGATCGCGGCGCATCGCGCCCGGCGCGGGCCGCCCTGGCAGGACCACGAAGCGCCGCGGGATCTGGCGGGCGCGCTGGCGGCCACCGACGGCGCCGGGCCACGCCTGGTGGATTGCCTGACCTTGTGGCTCTCCAACCTGATGTTCGCCGGGAGCGACCTGGAGGCCGAGGCCGCGCGCCTGGCCGCCGCTCTGGCGGCCCAGGCCAGCCCTGTGCTGCTGGTGACCAACGAGGTTGGCATGGGCATTGTGCCCGAGACCGCGCTTGTCCGCACCTTCCGCGACGCGGCGGGGCGGCTGAACCAGCGCGTCGCCCAGATCGCGGACGAGGTGCAACTCGTCGTTTGCGGCTGCCCGCTACGGGTGAAATAGATATCTCACGACAAAGGATGACCATGACCGAACCGCTTTTCCCCGCCGACTCACTGGCCACGCTCCGCCCGCGCCTGGCCGGCCTGCCTGGGCCTGACGAAGCAGCGGCGACGGCAGCAGCAGCCCGCCAGGCCAGCCTGACCAAGCCGCCGGGAGCGCTCGGCCGGCTGGAGGATCTGGCCGTGTTCATGGCCGCCTGGCAGGGCGATGAGCGGCCGCGCATCCGCACCGCGCAGGCGGTGGTGTTCGCCGGAAATCATGGTGTGTGCGCCCAGGGGGTGAACCCTTACCCGCAGGCGGTGACGGCGCAGATGGCCGCCAATTTCCGTGCCGGGGGGGCCGCTATCAACCAGCTCTGCCGGGCCAGTGGCGCCGCTCTGTCAGTGGTGGAGCTGGAACTCGACCGCCCGACCGGCGACTTCACCCAGGGGCCGGCGCTGAGCGAGGCCGAGCTGCTGGATGCGCTGGCGCGCGGCGCGGCGGCGCTTGACCCGGAGGCCGACGTGCTGCTGCTGGGCGAGATGGGCATCGGCAATTCCACGGTGGCGGCGGCGCTGGCCACCTCCATGTTCGGGGGCGGCGCGGCTGAATGGGTGGGGCCGGGCACGGGCGCCGACCATGCGGGCATCCAGCGCAAGATCACCGCGATCGAGGCCGGGCTGGCGCGCCACGCCGGGCGGCTGGGCGATGGTTTCGCCGCGCTCATGGCCTTTGGCGGGCGCGAGCAGGCGGCCATTTGCGGCGCGGTTCTGGCGGCGCGGGCGAAGCGCATTCCGGTATTGCTGGACGGGTTCATCTGCACCGCCGCCGCCGCCATGCTGGCCGGTTTCCCGGGCGATCTGCTGGCGCATTGCGTCGTCAGCCATGCCAGCGCCGAGCCGGGGCAGCGCCTCCTGCTGCGGCATCTGGGCAAGCCGGCGCTGCTGGATCTGGGCATGCGGCTGGGCGAAGGCTCCGGGGCGGCGGTGGCGCTGGGCGTGCTGCGCGCGGCGCTGGAGGCGCATAACGGCATGGCCACCTTCGCGGAGGCGGGTGTGTCCGGCACATGATGGCGCCGGCCCGCCTCTGGCTGAGGGCGCGGTTCGATGAAATCCGCCTGGCGATGATGCTGCTGACCCGCCTGCCTGTTGGGCGGATCGAGAGGCGGACCGAGCTGGCCGATGCCGTCTGGGCGTATCCGCTGGCTGGCGCCTTGGTGGGCGGGCTGGCGGGGGCTGTGTTCGCGTTGGCCAGCCATGCCGGGCTGCGCGCCCTGCCCGCTTCGCTGCTCACCCTGGCCGCCGCCGCACTGCTAACCGGTGCGATGCACGAAGATGGGCTGGCCGATATCGCCGATGGTTTTGGCGGCGGCGCGACGCCGGCGCGCAAGCTGGAGATCATGCGCGACAGCCGCATCGGCAGCTATGGGGTGGTGGCCTTGATTCTGGTGCTGGGCTTGCGCGCCAGTTTCATCGCCGGATTGCCCGCAACGGGCGCGCCGGCGGCGCTGGCCGGGGTGGGGGCGATGAGCCGTGCCATGCTGCCGGTGCTGATGCTGGCACTGCCGCCCGCGCGGACGGACGGGCTCGGGCAAAGCGCGCGGCATCGTATGTCCCGCACCCGGGTATTGGCCGGCCTGGGGCTGGCAGCACTTATCGGCGGCGCCACGCTGCCGGCGTTTGTCCCTGTCCTGCTCGGCATGGCCGCCGCCGCCGCCGCGATGGGCTGGCTGGCCCAACGGCAGATCGGCGGCTTCACCGGCGACGTTCTGGGGGCTGCCCAAATCATCGCCGAGACGACGGCGCTTGGGCTTCTATCCTCCTGGTTCTGACACGGCTGGTTACAAGCTGGCCGCACCAAACCGCCAGCGTGGCCATTGCGTTATGGGGGCATACACCCCGTCGCCAGCTTCACGGTCTCAGCCTTGAAACTCAAACCGCCGGAACAAGGCCTGGCATCACGGCAAGACAATGTCGCTTCATGGCCAGTATAAATAAGAAAACAGCTATCTGTAGATGAATATTCCTGAACCATCCGATAGGCTGAACCGGACCATGCTGCCAACCCAACTGTTGGCGACACCACCAAGATAGACAGAAACTCTGTCGTTGATTTATCTCGCTCCTCTTCCATCAGCACCAGCAAGACAAATCGTCCAATCGTTTCAGTATAAATTGCCTCGAAACGCCGCGCGACGGACAGGCCATGTGTCGTTTTATCGCGGCCTTCATCTTCCGCGCCCAATTTTATTGCTATATCAGGATTAATAATACGTACGCTTGTTTGCCTTGATGGTCAGAGCTTTTACTTACCAATATAAAATACAACATACATGCTGTCCATTAAGGACATTTACATTTTCTTGGACACGTCGTAGTCCCATTATGGCTCCGCATGAAACGACAAACGGCTTCAATCGGTGTGTCAAAGGGAGAATATTATAAATGCATTATCCATATACCGCTTCACTATACAGTTCTGAACACGAACTTTTCCGTCAAACATTTCGTCGTTTTATCCAGGAAGAAATCGAACCGAATGTTGATCGCTGGCTGGAAAATCATGATATAGAAAAAGAATTTTGGTTGAAGGCAGGTGAAGCCGGTATTCTTGGTGTCGACATTCCCGAGGAATATGGCGGACCTGGCGGTGATTTCCTGCATCGCCTCGTGCTGGCTGAGGAACTTGGATACAGCCGCGCCGGTGCGAGCATGGCGCCCGCGCTGATCGGCGATGGCACGAGTGAAATTCTCTACCGCAACGGCAATGAAGAACAGCGCCGAACTTGGCTCCCACGCATGGTCAAGGGTGAGATTCGCTTTGGTTTGGCGATTACCGAGCCTGATAGCGGCAGCGATGTTTCCAGTATTCGTACAACCGCCGTGCGGGATGGGAATGAGTGGGTGATCAGCGGCAGCAAGACCTATATTTCCAACGCAGCCTCGGCGGATGCCTTCATGGTTGGTGTCAAAACCAACCCTCAGCTTGGCGCCAAGGGTATTTCCGTTATCATCGTAGAGGCTGACCGGCCAGGCTTTCGCCGTGGTAAGCGCCTGAAGAAAATGGGCAGTGACGCGGCTGATACAGGTGAAATATTTTTTGATGACGTGCGTGTGCCGCTCTCTGCCCTTATGGGGACCGAAAATGAAGGAATGAAAATTCTCCTCGGCGGCGTGAACATGGATCGGATCACTTGGCCTCTCATCGCCCACGCCGCGTCAACCCGCGCTTTTCATGAAACGATTGATTTCGTAAAAAATCGCAAGGCGTTCGGCCAGCCGATTCTTGAATTTCAAAATACACGTTTTAGGCTTGCCGAGATCAAGACAGAGCTTGCCGTCGGCCGCGCGTTTTTGGACGAAGTCATTCGCGACTATATTGCAAATGGCCATCTTGACCAGTTGAAATGCGCCATGGCGAAAATGTGGTTGCCGGAAATGGAAGCCAGAATTATCGACCAATGCGTTCAGCTGCATGGCGGTGCTGGCTACATGGATGAATATACCGTCTCACGGCTCTATACGGCTGCCCGTTTGCACAGGATTTTTGCGGGAACCGCCGAGATCATGCGGGTGATCGTCGGCCGCACCATCTAAGAGAGACTGTTTTACCATTCTCTTCAAAAAAATTGCGGATAATTTTCAAAAGTTTTTTGGGGTCTGGCCCTTTTTTACAAAAAAGGGCCAGAATTTTGGGGAGCTTTTTATAAAAGCGCCCCAAACCCCAGGTACAGAAAATTCCTTGCCAGCCAGCACCTTAAAGATCAAAAATAGCCATCAAAAACCTATTAAGGCCGCATTCCCTGCTCAGCTCTATAAGCTGCATACTGGAAGACGCTTTACCGATGCCTGCGTCCCGTTGCTCGGTATATTTGGCTGCACAAGCTGCTTGAGCATGTCTTCAACAGCGTTCACGAGCACGTCTCCTTCGCTCTCCGGGCGGCGGGCAAGCCCGATTTCAATATCCGGCAAGGATGGAAGGTGCTGAGAAACCGGCACCCGAACAATGCCCGGAACAATGGAGGTGCGCAGGAGCGTCGTAATCCCAAGGCCGGCGCGGACCGCCCCCTGGACCACTGTCAAACTTCCACTCTCGAACACAATCCGGCTTCGCCTGCCCGCCGCGCTCAAGGCTGCTTGGACGATATTGCGCCAACTGCACGGCTCGGAGAACATCACCAAAGGCAATGGGTCCGCCGTAATGTCGAAACCCTCGGACGCTGCCCACAACAGCGGAGTGCTGGTGCTCCACCGCAATGGCCGCCGCAAAAACTCCGCGTCGCACAAGGCAAGTTGAATCCGGCCCTTGTCCAGGGCGGCCTGCGTCTCGATGCTCAGCACTGACATAAGTTCCAGGGTCGTGTCGGGATGCAGCCGCCCGAAATCCGCGAATACGGCTGGAAGAGCCGTCCCGGTAAAATCTTCAAGGACCCCGACGCTGCACCGGCCCGAAAGTTTTGCACGCGGGACCGCCGCCAAAGCCTCGCTCGAGAGGGCAAGTATGCGCTCCGCATAGGGCAGGAATGCCGCGCCAGCCGCGGTGAGCGAAACCCCGGAGGCTGCGCGCTCCAAAAGTGTGCAGCCGACAATATCCTCCAACCGGCGAAGCTGCTGGCTGAGCGCCGGCTGGGTCCGGCCTAGTATGCTGGCCGCCCGGCTGATGCTGCCAAGCCGCGTGCAGGTGATAAAATTCCTGAGCAGACCCGTGTCGATATCCATTAGCATAAATATATTTTATGCCTTGCCGATAAAAATAGCCATATCCTTTTAACCAGAGCTTGTGTTAGCTCCTGGCGCCAAGGGGATTGAACTATGCCAGGACACACGAAAATCGCTGGACGGCTTACAGGGCCAAGCTTTGCCATGGGGTCAATGCTCAGCTCCCAGCTCGGTTCGGCAATCGCCGTGCCGCTCATGGTGGCGCATGGCTCCTTCGGTATCTCAGCCATGCGCCTTGTCTGCGCCGCGTGTTTCACCCTGGTGCTCGTCCGCCCGAATTTTATGGCCTTCAACGGCCGGCAGTGGCGCGGCGCCATCGCCTTGGGCATCGTCATGGCGTTCATGACCATGTGCTATTTCACGGCCATAGCCAAAATCCCGGTTGGCCCGGCCATCACCATCGACTTTCTCGGCCCATTGAGTATAGCCATCCTGGCGCTGCGGGGCTGGCCAAGATTCCTGTTCCCCCTGCTTGCCGGCACCGGTATCCTGACCATGACATTCGGTGAACATGGCTGGCTGTTCGCTCCCGTCGGCGTCTTGTTCGCGCTCGGAGCCGCGTGCGGCTGGGCTGGATATATCTTGCTGATGCGGCATGTCGGGCAGTTGTTCTCTGAACAGGAGGGGCTGTGCCTATCGTTCATTGTCGCGGCGATCGCCGCCATGCCCGTGGCCATCGCCTACGACCCACCTGAACAATGGCTGCATCTGATACCCGCGATCGCCGGATTGACAGTGCTGTCGCCACTCCTTCCCTTCATGCTTGAGATGATGGCGCTCCGCCGGATGCACATGGGTACGTTCAGCATTTTCATGAGCTTAGAGCCCGCCATTGGCGCCATCCTTGGCTTTATCGTCCTGAACCAAACGCTGTTGCCCCGGCAATTGCTGGGGGTTCTTGCCGTCATGGCGGCAAGCACCGGGGCGGTCATCCTATCCCCCGCGCGACAGCCAGACGGCCAGACACCTCCAATCCCCCTTTCGCCAGAACCACTACCCGTGATTGGCGGAGTTGCGAGCCATGAGGCAGGCCGGAGCCCCTGCACCCTGGCCAGCGAGTAGGCAATGCCCAGATACTGAACCGCAACTCGGGACCGAAGAACGGAAAGGCCGCGGCGCGCGACTGTCGTCCCAACGACGTCGTTATGTCGCTTATCTCATGTCCAACAGGCTCAAGACTCATTAAATATTTTGAGTTCCAACCCGAATCAGCATGCAACCATCTATGGTCTTCACTCATTCCTGCAAAAATTTCATTGTAATATCTGCCTGGAGATACCATGCCCACCACGTCTGATGATCTTTTCGCCTTTCTCGAACGGCAAGGAATCATGACTTCAACCATCGACCATCCGCCCTTGTTAACGGTCGAGGATGCTAAAACTCATCGCGGTACAATCGACGGCGCACACACCAAAAATCTGCTTTTAAAGGATCGCAAGGGCAAGCTGTTTCTTGTCGTGCTGCAGGAGGATGCCAGTCTTGACCTCAAGACCGTCCATCAAACCCTCGGGGCAAACGGCAAAGTCTCCTTCGGGTCCGCAGACCTGCTGCGCGAGGTGCTTGGCGTTATCCCTGGCGCCGTAAGCCCATTTGGCGTCATCAATGATACCGAAAACCAAGTCACCGTGGTGCTCGATACAGCCCTCATGGAAAGCGCCAAACTCAATCATCATCCTCTGGTGAAT
>JAKBAQ010000007.1 GCA_021808985.1 Pseudomonadota bacterium | reverse complement strand
CCGGCAGGCGCAGCAAAAACACCGGCACCGGGGTCGCCACCGCCTCGGAGACCATGGAAACCGAATCCGCCGTGCACAAAATCGCATCCGCGCAGGCCAGCATCCCGAAATACGGATTCTCCCCGGCGCCGTCCCATATCCAGGCATCCATCGGCGCCAGCGTCTCGCGCAGAATCCGCACAATCTCCGGCGCGGTGCGGCGCGATGGCGTTATCACCACGCCAATTTTCTCCCGCCGGATCAGCGCGGCCAGCTGCTCGGCCAGCTCGCGCCCCTGCGCCGCCTCAAAGCGGTAGCGCCCGTTGCTGCCGCCCAGCAGCACCGCCAGCAGCGGGCGCTGATACAGGGCAAACACCGGCGCCCATTTCGCCAGCTCCGCCGCCAGGCGCGGCTTGGTCACCCGGTGCAGCGCCGTGCGGGTCACGATCACGTTCTCCCCCGTGATGCCGTCATGCCGCGCCGCCATCACCAGGTCGAACCTGTTCAAATTCATGCGCGGATGCTGGATCGCCACCGCCTTCACCTCCGGCCCGCGCAACCCCGCCGCCACACGCGCGCCAGCGCCGCCGCAGCCCAGCACCACCGCGGGCAAGGGCGGCTCAAACGCCCCGGCGCGCACCGCCCAGCGCATGTTGGGCCACAGCCGGGGCGAGATCCGGTCCCAAGGCGGCTGAAATTCCAGCGTGCGCAGCTCGGCGTGCAAACCGGCGGCCTCCGTCAAACCCAGAGCCTGCGCCCGTAACCCGGCCAGATCGGTGCATAGAATTCTCGCGCTCACCATGCGGCGGCTTTGCGTCGTGCGCTCGCCGCCGTCAATCCCGCGCCTGGCGGCGATTGCGCCGCGTCACAACTGCGTTACACTGCCTTCATGACTCCTGGCCCCCCGCCGGCTGATTCCGCTGCCCCCGATTCCGCCCATCCGGCGGAGCTGCCGGCGTTCCCGGTCCACATCCCAACACCTGACATTTCCGCCTTCCGCCAGGGCAACACCGGCATCCCCGGCTTCACCACGCACGATTCCCGCCTCCCCGGCCCGCATGTCGTCCTGGTCAGCCTCATTCACGGCAACGAGATCGCGGGCGCAACCGTGCTGGCCGAGCTGCTGCGCGCCAAATTCACCCCCCGGCGCGGCAAGCTCACCTTCGGCTTCGCCAACCTCGCCGCGTTTGACCGTTTCAACCCCCAATCCCCCCTCGCCTCACGCCATATCGAGGAGGACATGAACCGCGTCTGGGACGATCTGCAGCTCTTCGGCGTGCGCCGCTCGCTGGAGCTCAACCGCGCGCGCGAAATCCGCCCGCTGATCGACACGGCCGACATCCTGCTGGACCTTCACACCATGCTCTGGCCCTCCACCCCGGTGCTGCTGTGCGGCGCCACCGCCCAGGGGCGAGAGCTGGCGCTCAAGCTCGCCACCCCCGCCACCGTCATCGCCGATAGCGGCCACGCCAGCGGCAAGCGCCTCATTGATTACGGCCGCTTCACCGAGGCCACGGCCATCCTGGCCGAGGCCGGCCAGCACTGGGAGCCCGCGGCCCTGAACCAGACCCGCGCCACCGTGCGCGCCCTGCTGCGCCAAACGGGCATGATCCTCCCCCCTCCCGCGCCGCCAGGCCCGGCCACCTTCGCGCAGGTCACCCACACCCTCACCGCGCGCACCAACCGCTTCGTGTTCCTCAAAAGCTTCCAGGGCGGCGAGATCATCCCCGCCGCCAACACGCTCATCGCGCATGACGGCGAGGCCGAAATCCGCACCCCCTACGATCATTGCATGCTCGTCATGCCCAGCCTGCGCGTCAGCCTCGGCCACACCGCCGTGCGCCTGGCGCGGATGGAGCCACCCGCCGCCTGAAAGCCTGAAAGCCGGCGCCTCAGCCCCTGGCCTCGACCTGCAGCAGCACGTCGTCCAACTCGTCAGACTGCTCCATCGCCTCGCCGATCAGCACAATCACCGGCCCCGGCGCCTTCGCCCGCATCACCAGCCCCGGCAGCGAGCCTATGGTTCCCCGCAAAATCCGCTGCTCCTGCAGGCTGGCACTCTCCACCGCCACCGCCGGCATGTCCGGCGGCATCCCCGCTTCTATGAAGTGCGCCGCCAGTCCCGGCAGCGTCTGCCCGCCCATATACACCACCAGCGTGCCGCCTGATTTGGTGAGCGAAACCCAGTCATGCGCCGGCAGCCCGCTCTCGGCGCCATGCCCCGCCAGAAAATGCAGCGAGCGCGCCACCCCCCGCTTGGTGAGCGAGACGCGCATCGCCGCCGCCGCCGCCGTCGCCGCCGTCACGCCCGGGATCACCTCAAACCCGATCCCCGCCGCCTGCAGCGCCTCCATCTCCTCCGTGGCGCGGCCAAACACCATCGGGTCGCCGCCCTTCAGCCGCACCACCACCTTGCCGGTGCGCGCCTGGGCCACCAGCAGGCGGCAAATCTCCTTCTGGCTGGCCGAATGCTTGCCGCAGCGCTTGCCAACATCGATAAGCCGCGCCTCCGCCCTGGCCATCGCCAGCACGCGCGGGTCCACCAGGCTGTCATGAAGCAGCACATCCGCCGCCGCTATCACGCGCGCGGCCTTCAATGTCAGCAATTCCGGGTCTCCAGGACCAGCCCCGGCCAGAAACACGCGCCCCATCTCACACTCCAGCGTTTTCCCGCCATATAATGCGCGCGCCGCCGCGGCGTGAGTCCAAAAACCGCCTTGCAGCCCGGCGTTTTACGCCACCAGCTGCAATTTCGCCGGCGGCAGCTTGATCGCGCTGATCAGCGCCCGCACCTCGGTCCGCGCCGCGATGTGCGAAAGCCCGAGCGCGATCCCGACATTCGCCTCCCGCACATCCATCAGGGTCAACCCCTGCAGATACAGCTCGCGAAAGATCACCCGCTCGCCAAACCCCTTGAGCGTGCGGAACCCGATCCGCTTGGCCAGCAATTCCAGCGTCTCGCCCACATCGCGCTTGTTGCGCGCCTCCGAGGCCGCGAGCCGGTTGCGCATCACAATCCAGTCGATCTTGCCGCGGTCACGCGAGAAGCGGTTCTTGCGCGCCTCCCACACCATTTCCGAATAAATGCTGGGGTTCACAATGTCGTGATTATCCGGGTCCACCTTCGCCAGCATCGAGAAATCGACGAAACTGTCATTGATCGGGGTGATCAGCGTATCCGCATGGCTGTGCCCATAGCGCGAGAGGTACGTATCCGCGCCGGGGCAGTCTATCACCACCACATCCATGCCCTCGAACCCGGCCAGCGCCTCGTCAAAGCGCGCCCGCTCCTCGGCCTCCGCCTCCAGCCGGTTGTCCAGAACCGCCCGGTGCACCGAGCGGAACACCGGCAGCGGCAGCGCGATCTCCTTGCTCTCCACGAAGTGCTTGCGCGCCGCCAGCGTGCCCGCCAGCGTGCCCTGCCGCGCGTCCAAATCCATGGCGCCCACGCTGTAGCCATCGCGCAGCAGCGAGACGATGATATGAATGGAAGTGGTTGACTTACCCGAGCCACCCTTCTCATTGCCCAGCACGATGACATAAGGACGCGATTGGGCAGACACGCTGGCCATGAGCAATTCTCCGACTCGGGTTTCGAGTCTCTCCTTACCCGAGTCCTCCGATTCGAACCAAGGATTCGTTATGCGCCGCCGCCGCGCCCGCCTATAAACGGCCCACAACAGGAGGCCGCGCATGAAACCATACCGCGTTCTGGGAGCCTGCTCCGGCTGGAGCGCGCTGATAACCCAATACTGGCTCACCACCGCGCATGCGGGCCTGCTCCCCGGCAGCATCACCTATTTCGGCTTTTTCACCATCTGGGGCAATTTCCTGGTCGCCCTGGCCTTCACGGCGCCGCTGCTGCCGCCCGCCGCCCGTCCCGCGCTCTTCCTGCGCCCCGGCGCGCGCACGGCCATCGGGGTATATATCTTCGTCGTCGCCGTGGTGTATTATTTCCTGTTGCGCAAGCTCTACCACCTCACCGGGCTCGACTGGTACGTGAACCTCCAGCTGCACGACATCAACCCGCCGCTCTACATTCTGGACTGGGCGCTCTTCGTGCCCAAGGGCGCATTGCGCTACCGCCAGATCCCCTACTGGCTCATCTGCCCGCTGCTCTACGCGGCCTATACCCTGGCGCACGGCGCGGCGAGCGGCCATTACCCATACCCGTTCCTCAACGCCGCCACGCTCGGCTACGCCCGCACCAGCCTCAACATCGCCGGCCTCGCCCTGCTGTTCGTGGCCACCGGGGCCGGCTTCATCGCCGCCGGCCGCCACCTGCCCCAAGCCGCCTGAAACCTTATTTGCCGGTCAGAATCCGGTCCACCAGCTCGCGCACCGTCGGAATAAAGCCGTTGGAATAAAACGGGTCAGTCCCGAATCGGCAGGCATTATGCCCGGCGAACATCAGATTATGGTCCAGCGCATCCTGGTCGTCCGGCGCGGCATGGGCGATATCCTGCAAAGTCTTCTGGATGCAGAAGCTGCGCGGATCGGCCTTCTTGCCGTTATCATATTCCGGCGGCTCCTGGCTCCAGTTGGAAAACCGGCACTGGCTCAGGCAGCCCATGCAGTTCACCTGGTCGGTATGGATCTCCTCGGCCTTCGCCGGGGTCACGAAGATCAGCGTGGAATCCGGCGTGCGCAGCGCATCCACATAGCCCGCCTCCTCCCACGCCCGCACCCGCGCATAATCCGGCGCGGTGAGATACACGGAGCGCTTGCGCGCGCCGACTCCATATTCCACCACATGCTCGCCAACCGGCTCGGGCGAATACGCCACCTGGCGGTCATTGCGCCCGCGCAGCTCCTGAATGAAGCTGTTATTCACCGCCGAGGAGTAAAACCCGGTGGGGGAGAATTTGTTGAGGAACACATCCCCCGGCTTCAGGCTGCGCAGCCGCTCCTTCCAGCTCGCCGGAATCGGGCTCTCCTTGGTCAGCAGCGGGCGGCTGCCGAACTGAAAGGCGATCGGCCCCAGCTCGGGATTGTCAATCCAATCCTCCCACTCCTCCAGCGCCCACACGCCCCCCGCCATGATGATCGGCGTCTCCCCCAGGCCGAAATCGCGCATGATCTTGCGCAGCGCCAGCACGCGCGGAAACGGCGGCTCCGGCTTCTGCGGGTCCTCGCTGTTGGAGAGCCCGTTATGCCCGCCCGCCAGCCACGGATCCTCATACACAACCCCGCCCAGCAGATGCGCGGCCTTGGAATAGGCCCGCTTCCACAACGCCGAGAACGCGCGCCCGGAAGACACGATGGGATAATAATGCACATTGAACCTGGCCGCGATGTCGGAGAGCCGGTATGGCATGCCCGCACCGCAGGTAATGCCGTTCACAATCCCCTTGGTGCGCTCCAGAATCCCGGTAATCACCCGCTCCGCGCCGCCCATCTCCCACAATATGTTGGCATGGATGCGCCCCTTGCCGCCGGAGATCTCATGCGCCCGCTCCGCCTGCGCCACCCCGCCCTCGATGGCGTAGGCAATCAGCTCCTCATGCCGGTCGCGCCGGGTCTTGCCATGATAAACCGGCGAGATCACCCGCCCCTGCTCATCATATTTGTCCGGATTCACGGCCGAGAACGTCCCCGCGCCGCCGCCCGCGGCCCAGTGGCCTGCGGTCACGCCGTTGGAAACGGCAACACCCTTGCCGCCCTCCACGAGGGGCAGAATTTCAGTTCCGCCCATGCGGATGGCATTGATAACCTTCATTTTCCGAAAACCCTGGTTTGGCTTTAGCCCACCCCCTTGGATGGACGCGTCCATATATATGGGCGTCTATTACCAGATTGAAACACGGCGTGAAGTGGGGAGCGCCATTTACCCCCGTCAGGCTCGGTAATTTGCGCTAAAACCTTGCCTGTCCGCGCCCGCTGGTCTACCCCGCCCGCACAACCCGCCCATCAACTGGAGGATGCCCACATGACCGCCATCGCCGACATCGTCGCCCGTGAAATCCTGGACAGCCGGGGCAACCCGACCGTCGAAGTCGACGTGCTTCTGGAATCCGGCGCCTTTGGCCGCGCCGCCGTTCCCTCCGGCGCCTCCACCGGCGCGCATGAGGCGGTGGAGCTGCGCGACGGCGACACGTCCCGCTTCGGCGGCAAGGGCGTCACCAAGGCCATCGCCGCGGTTGAGACCGAAATCCTCGACGCCATCGGCGGCATGGACGCCGAGGAGCAGACCGCCATCGACAATATCATGATCGACCTGGACGGCACCCCCAACAAGGCGCGCCTCGGCGCCAACGCCATTCTCGGCGTCTCGCTCGCCCTGGCCAAGGCCGCCGCGGCTGATAACGGCATGCCGCTCTACCGCTATATCGGCGGCGTCAGCGCGCGCACCCTGCCGGTGCCGATGATGAACATCGTCAATGGCGGCCAGCACGCCGACAATCCCATCGACATTCAGGAATTCATGATCCAGCCGGTCGGCGCCTCCTCCATCGCCGAGGCCGTGCGCATGGGCTCCGAGGTCTTCCACGCGCTCAAGAAATCCCTGGCCGAAGCCGGCCACAACACCAATGTGGGCGATGAGGGCGGCTTCGCCCCGAACCTGAAATCGGCTGACGAGGCGCTCAGCTTCATCGCCAAGGCGGTTGAGCGCGCGGGCTACCGCCCCGGCGAGGACATCACCTTCGCCCTGGATTGCGCCGCCACTGAATTCTACAAGGACGGCATCTACAACCTGCACGGCGAAGGCAAAAAATACGACGCCGCCGGCTTCATTGACTACCTGGCCGGGCTCTGCGCGCGCTTCCCCATCGCCAGCATAGAGGATGCCTGCGCCGAGGATGACTGGGATGGCTGGAAACTCCTCACCGAGCGCCTGGGCGCCACCGTGCAGCTGGTCGGCGACGATCTCTTCGTCACCAACCCCAGCCGCCTGCGCCGCGGCATCGCCGCCGGCACCGCCAACTCCATCCTGGTCAAGGTCAACCAGATCGGCACCCTCACCGAGACTCTGGAAGCGGTCGATATCGCGCACCGCGCCGGCTACACCGCCGTCATGTCACACCGCTCCGGCGAAACCGAGGACTCCACCATCGCCGACCTCGCGGTTGCCACCAATTGCGGCCAGATCAAAACCGGCTCCCTCGCCCGCTCAGACCGCACGGCCAAATACAACCAGCTGATGCGCATCGAGGACGAGCTGGGCCTCACCGCCCGCTATAACGGCCCCGCCCTGCGCCGCGGCTAGAGCCTTATAAGGAATTCAAATTATTAAAAATTTTTGCGGGGCTTGGGGAGCTTTTCATGAAAAGCTCCCCAAGAGTCTGGCCCTTTTTTGTAAAAAAGGGCCAGGCCCCAAAAAACTTTTGAGAATTATCCTCAATGTTTTTGCAGAGACGGTTAAAGCAATCTCTCAGCGCCAAGGCCCTCGCCCCGGCACCTCACTCCCCAGGCCGTGACGGCCCGAAATAGCTGCACGTATCGCCCTCGCTGTCACGGTACACGCTCACCCGCGCCAGCCCCGGGCAATCCCCCTCCAGCCTGCCCCATATCCAGCTCGCGAGATTCTCCAGCGTCGCCGGGCCCAAATCCGCGATCTCATCCAAGAACTGATGGTCCAGCGCCTCGCGCACCTCGCTGATGCTGCGCGCGAAATAGCCCAGATCAATCAACATGCCGCTGCGCGCGTCAGGCTCGCCCCGCAGCACCACCTCGGCGCGGTATGAATGCCCATGAATCCGCCGGCTCGGCTCGGCATCTATGCGCCGTTGCAACGTATGCGCCGCCTCAAAACGGAATTGCTTGCTCAGTTCATGCATTAAGGAATACCCAGATATTTATGTGTTTGCAGTGAAAGCCGCCAGCGCGGGTTGACGAGGCAGAAAGCGATAGCCGCCGCGGTATTGGCCTCGCGCGCCGGCCCATCCATCGGCTGCAGCAGAAAATGTTTGAAATCCAGCGCCTCGAACCGCGCCGGCGGCGCCGCCTGCTGCGGAAACACCAGCTTCAGCTCATCACCCCCGCGCACCGCCAGCGGCGCAGCCGCCTTCGGGCTCACGCAGAGCCAGTCTATCCCCTCCGGCGGCGCCAGCGTGCCGTTGCTCTCCGCGGCAATGCGAAAGCCGCGCGCGTGCAGCGCCGTGGTCAGCGCCGCATCAACCTGCAAAAACGGCTCGCCCCCGGTCAGCACCACCAGCCGCTCCGCCGCGCCGCCGCGCCAGGCCGCCTCAATAGCGCCCGCCAGGGCCCGCGCATCCTCAAACCGCCCGCCCCCCGGCCCGTCAGTGCCGATAAAGTCGGTATCGCAGAACGCGCAAACCGCCGCGGCGCGGTCCGCCTCGCGGCCGGACCACAGATTGCAGCCCGCGAAGCGGCAAAACACCGCCGCCCGCCCGGCCTGCATCCCCTCGCCCTGCAAGGTCAGGAATATCTCCTTCACCGCGTAACTCATCACCCCATCCTCAAAATCCGCCGCCCTCGCCAGGCGCGCGGCGGCCATCGGCGCCTCTATCATCGCCCCGGGGGAAACTGGCAAGCCGTCCGCCGGCGCAAAATTCCTGCATTGCAGCGCGGCAGGAAAACCCGGTAGACTAGGAGTCGTGGTGAAGAAACCCTCCCAGCACCATCGCTAGAGCCGTCTCCACCCGTTCGGACCATCCCTGGATCAGGAGACTCCCATGTCGAGCCTCGCTATTTCCTTCGAAAATGCCTCGGTCGCCAACCCGCTCGATCTTGTCGAGCAGGTCATCTCCGCCAATGACTGGGTGTTCGACCGCCGGTCAGACTCCGACATGGCCGCCGAAGCCCCCGGCAAATGGTGCGACTATGGCCTCTATTTCTGCTGGTCGGACGAAATTTCCGTCATGCATTTCTCCTGCGCCTTTGAGCTGAAATCCCCCCCCAAACGCCGCGGCGCGCTGTATGAGCTGCTGGCCAAGGCCAATGAGCGCCTGTGGATCGGCCATTTCGGCATGGACGAGGATACCGGCATGCCGATCTACCGCCATTCGGTGCTGCTGCGCGGCACCCCCAGCGCCTCGGCTGAATCCATCGAGGACTTGGTGGACATCGCCATCACCGAATGCGAGCGTTTCTTCCCCGCCTTCCAGTTCACCCTCTGGGACGGCAAATCCCCCAGCGACGCCCTGGAAGCCGCCATGCTGGAATGTGCCGGCGAGGCGTGATACCCCGCCGCGCATGAGCAACAGCACCCTTCCCTCGCTTCTCCTCGTCGGCGGCGGCCGCATGGGCTCCGCCCTGCTGGCCGGCTGGCGCGAGCGCGGAGTCTCCTCCGTCCTCGTGGTCGACCCCTCCCCCAGCGCCGCCGCCCTGGCCGGCCCCGATGTCACGGTGGTGGCCTCGGTGGCTGAAATTCCCCCCGGCTTCACCCCCGGCGCCGTCATCCTCGCGGTCAAGCCGCAAATGGCCAGCCAGGTCCTGCCCGCTTATGCCCGCTTCGCCGGCCGCGCGGTGTTCATCTCCATCATGGCCGGCAAAACCCTCAACGCCATCGCCGGCATGCTGGGCGTCAAGGCCGCCCTGGTGCGCGCCATGCCCAACACCCCCGCCGCCGTGCGCCAGGGCGTCACCGTCGCGGTGGCGGGCAGCCATGTCACCCAAGCGCAAAAAACCCTGGCTGATGACCTTCTGGCCGCCACCGGGCTCATCTCCTGGGTCACCAGCGAGTCCCTGCTCGACCCCGTGACCGCCATCTCCGGCGGCGGCCCGGCCTATGTATTCCTCCTCGCCGAGCTGATGGAACAGGCCGGGCTCGACCAAGGTCTCCCCCCCGCGCTGGCCCGCCAGATGGCCCGCCAGACCCTCATCGGCTCCGCCGCCCTGCTCGCCGCCAGCGATGAGGACGCCGCCGCCCTGCGCGTCGCCGTCACCTCGCCCGGCGGCACCACTGAGCGCGCCCTGGCCGTGCTGCGCGCCGATGGCGCCTGGCCGGATCTGTTCACCAAGGCCATCCAGGCCGCCACTGAGCGCTCGCGCGAGCTTTCCACCTAAGGTATTATTCAGTTGAGCGGCATAAAAGCAACAGCGGATGCATGGCTGCCCCCGCCGCCATACATCTGATGGACATTGCCGCCCCCCGTTGCTAAACCGCGCCCGAGTTTCGTTTTTTTAGCCAGACCGGAAAGCCATTTCATGAAAATTGTTGCCTGCAACAGCAACCGCCCGCTGGCCGAAGCTGTCGCCGCCGGTCTCAATCTCCCGCTCGCCAAGGCCTCCATCCGCCGCTTCGCCGACATGGAGGTTTTCGTGGAAATCCACGAGAACGTCCGCGGCGAGGATGTGTTCGTCATCCAGTCCACCTCCTACCCCACCAATGACAACCTGATGGAACTGCTGATCACCTGCGACGCCCTGCGCCGCGGCTCGGCCCGGCGCATCACCCCGGTCATCCCCTATTTCGGCTACGCCCGGCAAGACCGTAAATCAGGCCCGCGCACGCCCATTTCCGCCAAGCTGGTGGCCAACCTCATCACCGAGTCCGGCGCCAACCGCGTCCTCACGATGGACTTGCACGCCGGCCAGATCCAAGGCTTCTTCGACATCCCTGTCGACAACCTGCCCGCCGCCCCGCTCTTCTCGGCTGACATCACCGAGCGTTTCGCCGGCCGCGACCCGATGATCGTCTCTCCCGATGTCGGCGGCGTGCTGCGCGCGCGCATCATCGCCCGCCGTCTCAACACCGACCTCGCGATCATCGACAAGCGCCGCGAGCGCGCCGGTGTCTCCGAGGTGATGAACATCATCGGCGAGGTGGAAGGCCGTGACTGCATCATCATTGACGACATCGTGGATTCCGGCGGCACGCTCTGCAACGCCGCCGAGGCGCTGATCAACGAGGGGGCGCGCTCGGTCAGCGTCTATGTCAGCCACGGCGTGCTCTCCGGCGGCGCCGTCGCGCGCATCGCCGCCTCCAAGATCGAGATGCTGACCATCACCGACTCCATCGCCGCCACCGAGGCCGTGCGCCTCGCCCACAATGTGCGCCAGCTCTCCATCGCCCCGCTGCTGGCCGAGGCCATGCGCCGCATCTCCACCGAAAGCTCCGTCAGCTCATTGTTCGACTAACGCGCGCCCCCAGGCCGCGCGCAACCATACAGAGAGAGGCGTCTCATGAAGCTGTTCTATTCCCCCAACGCCTGCTCGCTCGGCATCCACATCATGCTGCGCGAAATCGGCCAACCCTTCGAGCTGGTGCGGACCGAGCTGCACAAGGGCGCGCAGAACACGCCGGAATTCCGCGCCATCAACCCGAAAGGCAAGGTCCCCGTGCTGCAGCGCGACGATGGCAGCATCCTCACCGAATTCCCCGCCATCACCTTCTACCTCGCGCGCACCAACCCCGCCGCCAACCTCCTGCCCGCCGATCTGGAAGGCGAGGTCCGCGCCCTGGAACTGCTCGACTATATGGTCGCCACCGTGCATATGCGCGGCTTCACCCGCCTGCTGCGCCCCAGCATCTTCAGCACCACGCCGGGCGATGAGGAAAAGGTGAAGCAGGCCGGGCGCGCAATCGCCGAGGAAGGCATCGCCAACCTCTCCCAGCGGCTCGGCGCCAAGCCCTACCTGATGGGCGATTTCTCAGCGGTTGACTGTGCCCTCTTCTACCTCACCCTCTGGGCCAACACCCGCGCCGAGGTCGCCTTGCCCGCGAACCTGGCCGCCCATCTGGCGCGCATGCTCGCCCGCCCCAGCGTGGCGCAATCCCTGGCGGCGGAAGGTGCTGCCTAAATTGTCCCTGCCCGCCGTCCCGTTCTGGTTCCTGCGCCACGGCGAAACCGACTATAACGCCGCCGGCCTCTCCCAGGGCGCGCTGGATGTCTCGCTCAACGCCACCGGCCGCGCCCAGGCGCAAGCCGCCGGGCCGCTGCTGGCCGCCCAGGGCATCACCGCCATCATCTCCTCGCCCATGGTCCGCACGCGCGAGACCACCGCGATCGTCAACGAATTCCTCCATTTGCCGGTCATTCTGGAGCCCGAGCTGCGCGAGGTCGTCTTCGGCGGCATGGAGGGCAAGCCCCTGCAACCCTGGTTCCCGGAATGGATGGAAGGCCGCTTCACCCCTGAAGGGGCTGAAACCTTCGCCGCCGTCACCATCCGCGCGCGCATCGCCATGCAGCGCGTGCTCGCCCAGCCCGGCCCGGTGCTCATCGTCGCGCATGGCGGCATCTTCCGCGCCCTGCGCGACCTCATGGGCCTCACCAAAGAGGGCCTGACCCCCAACGCCGTCCCCCTGTTCTGCGAACCCACTGAAAACGGCTGGGAAATCCGCACGGCCTAAGAGTTTGTTTTAAACATCCCTGCAAAAACATTCAGGATAATTTTCAAAAGTTTTTTGGGGTCTGGCCCTTTTTTGCAAAAAAGGGCCAGAATCTTGGGGAGCTTTTTATAAAAAGCTCCCCAAACCCCGCAAAAATTTTTAATAATTTCAGCTTGTTGTAAGAGAAAACGTT
Organism: Pseudomonadota bacterium; assembly: GCA_021808985.1. Lineage (GTDB taxonomy): Bacteria > Pseudomonadota > Alphaproteobacteria > Acetobacterales > Acetobacteraceae > Acidocella. The sequence goes on along the minus strand of JAKBAQ010000007.1, from coordinate 15,645 downwards.
AAAAACAGGCGCTAACCTCGTCCCTTATTACGGTTTGCCATCGAGCCGAAATTCAGCTTTGCTCCCGCCACACAGCCGGGAGACCCCCATGCGCAAGCTCGCCGCCCTGCTCACCCTCCTGCTTCTGGCCCGCCCCGCCGGCGCGCAAACCCCGGCACCGCAACCCCTGGTCCAGGCCGAGAACGCCTTCGCCCTCAGCCTGTACGGCGCGCTCAGCCAGCAGCCCGGCAATCTCTTCTTCTCGCCCTACAGCGTCGCAACCGCGCTCGGCATGCTCTATCTGGGCGCCAGGGGCGGCACGGCGGCGCAAATCGCGCAAGTGCTGCACCTGCCCCCCGGCTGGTCGCGGGCTGACTACCTTAAAGCCACCCCCCCGCCGGTTGATACCTCCGATGACGCCTTCCAGCTCCACGCCGCCAACGCCCTCTGGGGCGCGCGCGGCTACAGCTTCAACCCCGCTTACATCTCCCAAATCAAGGCCAGCCTCGGCGCCAACCTGCACCCGGAGGATTTTTCCAACCCCACCGCCGCCAGCCAGGACATCAACAGCTGGGTCTCCGCCCGCACCCACGGCAAAATCCCCGATCTGCTCAGCCCGTCGGATCTCTCCACCACCACCCGTCTCGTCCTCACCGACGCCATCTACTTCAACGCCACCTGGGACCAACCCTTCGACCCCTCCAACACCAGCCCCCAGCCCTTCTACCCCGCCTCCGGCCCGCCAACCGCCCCGCTGATGATGAACATCACCGCCAACTTCCCCCTCGCACAGGTCCAGGGCGCGCAAATCCTCATCCTACCCTATAGCGGCGGCGCGGCGGCGATGATCATCATCCTCCCCACCCCGCCCACCACCCTGGCGGCGCTGGCGGCAAAATTAACCCTGCCGGAGCTCAACAGTTGGCTTTCCAACACGCCCAGCACCCTGGTCCAGGTCACATTGCCCAAATTCACCAGCAACAGCACCTTCACCCTCAACCACGCCCTCCACTCCCTGGGCATGTCCAACGCCTTCAACCCCGCCATGGCTGATTTCTCGGGCATCGCCAGGGGCGGCGCGCATGGGCTGGTCCTCTCCAGCGTCATCCACCAGGCCTATATCTCGGTTGATGAAAGCCATACCGAAGCCGCCGCCGCCACGGATGCAACCATGGACATGGCCACGGCGCCCGCACCGCTTCCCTCGGTGCCCTTCACCGCCGACCACCCGTTTCTCTACCTCATCCGCTCCAACATAACCGGCGCCATCCTCTTCATGGGCCGCATGGCCGCGCCCTCAAACCCGTAAGGTCACGCTCACCGGCACATGGTCCGAGGGCTGCTCCCAGTTGCGCGCCTCCCGCAGAACCTTGCACCCAACCAGCCCATCCTCCAGGTCGCGGCTCACCCACACATGGTCAAGCCGCCGCCCCCGGTCGGAGACTTCCCAATCCCTGTTGCGGTACGACCACCAGGTATAAAGCTTCTCCCCCGGCGGCACGAAATGCCGCATCGCATCCACAAACCCCTCATTCATCCAGGCATTCAGCCCCTGCGTCTCCACCGGCGTATGGCTTACAATGCCAAGCAGCTGCTTATGGCTCCAAACATCGTTCTCCAACGGCGCGATGTTCAAATCCCCCACCAGCACGCTGCGCGCGGGCGGATAAGCCGCGAAATGCGCCCGCGCCTGCGCGATGAAATCCAGCTTATGGCCAAATTTCACATTCTGCTCCCGGTCCGGAATATCCCCGCCCGCCGGCACATAAAAATTATGTAATGTTAACGGTCGCGCCCCCGTCTCCAGCCGCGCGGAAATATGCCGGCAATCATTCTTGCCGCACCAGTCCGGCGTATCCTCATCCAGCACCAGCGGCACGCGCGACAATATCGCCACGCCATTATAACTCTTCATGCCCCGCTTCAGCACGTGCGCAAAACCAATTTCCCCAGCAATCGCCTCGGGAAACAGCTCATCCGGCACCTTGGTTTCCTGCAGGCATATCACGTCTGGCCGCAGCCCCGCCATCAGCCCATGCAATAAACCCTGGCGCAGCCGTAATGAATTGATATTCCAGGTTGCAATGGTGAGATTCATGTAACCCTAACCGCCAGACTGTACCGTTGGCGACGCGCTCTGGAACTGAAACAAAGAGTCCGGATACGGCCCCCCGGGCAAGACATCATAAAGGCTCACCCGCGTCTGCCGCCCTTGCGCATCCGTCACCACCCATTGCCGCAACTCCAGCGGGTCGGTGGCGAACACCAGCGTCAGGCTGCCCGCCGCCTCCTTGCCCTTGCGTATCATGGTGATATCATCTTCCCCAGGCTGGCGCTGGATATCTGTCACTTCCACACCGGCGGAATCCAAATTCACATGCCTGGCCAGCAGAATCCCGAGCGGCGTGCTCTCCAGCGGAATATTCGTCGTCTGGTTCAGCGCCGGATCGTAATATACCAGCAGCCCAAACCCCGCCACGAGCAATTGCTTGTCCGGCGGGTCATATTCAAAGCGCATTTTCCCCGGCCGCTCCAGCCAGGCCTTGCCGGTGCGCGTCGATCCATCAGCCGCCACCTGCAGAAAATTCGCGGTCAGCCCGGTCTGCTGGTTCAAATAGGCCTCAACCTGCGTCACCAGCGCCTGGTCCGCCGCGCTCAGCGCAAGCGGCTGGCTCTGCGCCCGCACAGGCGCGCAGTGCAAAACAAAAGCCCCAAACAGCGCCGCCAAACCGGCGCGGCGATATCGCCAAGCCACAGTCTTAGCTCGCGCTCCTGCGGCTCGCGGCCTCGGTCTTGTTGGCGGCCAGCGCGTCAGCCATGATATGCCTTGTTTCCCGCAAAAACGCCGCCCCCTTCACCGTGCGCTGCACCAGCACGCTGCGGCGGTCAGAGGGGTCAACCTTGCGGCGGACAAAATCCAGTTCGGTCAGGCGGTCCAGCGCGCGGGTAATCGCGGGTTTGGAGACATTGAGATCCTGAGCCAGCCCGCGCACGGTATGCCCGCCATCGTTCAGATAGCAGGTGAGAAACACGCCAAGCTGCCGGGCCGAAAGGTCAACCCCCTCACGCCGCACCAGAGAGACGATCGTATCACGCAGAATACCAACAAGTTGGTCAGAAGAAAGTTGCGCCGCCATAAACTGATATCCTTAACCAAAAGCATGAAAGCCGTTTTAGTTTTAACCGCGGCTTGTTTCCAACCGGCTGATCATCAAAACACCATCCAGATCACCACGGTAGACTTATCAAGTCGAAAGCCACTTCAAGTCGAAAATCACTCTCTCAACTCCCTCCGGCCAGAAAACCAGCATCAAACCTCGGAAGTCCTGAGCACTCGAAAGAGTGAGGCAAGGAAATAGCACTCTAGCCACGCAATTCAAGCTGTCAAAAACCAAAACATTTCATTCTCATGCAAAATTGCACAGATTTAATCATCTCGAGATTGTAACCGGTTAGTCCAACACACGCCTGGATAAATCCGAAATATTTAAATCACTCGAATGAATTTTCCGGCACCGTTTCAAGCCGGCATATTCAACCGCGCATAAGCGATTCAACTGCCGCGAGCAAGGCCCGCAATGTCTGCGCCTCACCGCCCTCCGGCCTGCCCGGCCGCGTGGAATCGTTCCACGCATAAGTGTCCACATGCGCCCATGAAATTCCCGCCGGAACAAAACGTTGCAGAAATAAAGCAGCGATTATCGCACCCGCCATCGGCTTGGCGGAAACCGTGTTGATATCCGCAACCGCGCTCTCCAGCCACGCATCATAGCCCTCGAACAACGGCAAGCGCCAAAGCGGATCATGCGCCAGCCGCCCCGCCGCCAAAATCGCCTCCGCCAGCCTGTCATCGTTACAAAACAGCGCCGGCAAATCCGGCCCCAGCGCCACGCGCGCGGCACCCGTCAACGTTGCCGCATCTATCAGCCAATCCGGCGCCTCGCGCGCCGCCTCGGCGAGCAGATCGCACAGCACGAGCCTTCCTTCCGCATCCGTGTTGCCAACTTCCACGCTCAAGCCTGCAACGGTTCGCAGCACGTCGGAAGGCCGCATGGCATGGCCAGAAACGCTGTTCTCCACGCAGCCAATGCGCAATTGCAACCGTAACGGTAAATCGAGCGCCATCACCGCCTGCGCCAGACCCGCCAATATCGCAGCGCCGCCCATATCTTTTTTCATGCGCAACATCGCCGCACTCGGCTTCAGATCATACCCGCCCGTATCGAAACACACGCCCTTGCCGCAGAGCGAGAGCAGCGGCGCGCGCGCATCCGCGCCGGAGCCGCGCCATTCCAGCAGCACAACCTCAGCGCCCCGTTCCGAGCCCGCCCCCACCGCCGCCAGCGCCGGATAGCGCGCCCCCACCTCATCCCCGCGCACATGCGCCGCCCGCGCGCCAAAGCGCGCGCCCATCTCCAGCACCTCCCGCGCCAGCTCCGCCGGCCCCAGCAGGTTCGCCGGGGTGTTTATCAGCTCCCGCGCCGCGCACACCGCCTCGGCCACCACCCGCACCCGCCGCGTCACCTGGCCGGGCGCCAGCGCCGCCAGCCTCCTCCCCGGTTTCGTTTTCAGCTCTTCGTACCGGTAGGCGCCCAGCAGAAACCCCAGCGCCGCATCCTCGGCGTCATACGCCCCGGGGGCAATCCGCCACGCGCTGCCGCCCGGCAAGGCGCCAGCGACCGCGCCAAAGCCGTGCACGGCCGGCGCATCGCCCAGGCCCAGCAGCGCCGCCCCTGGCAGCAGCACCAGCCCTCCCGCCTGTCCCGCAAAATTCTGGAAACGCGCCATCGCCGCCTGCTCCGGCGCCAGTTCCGCCAAAACCGCCGCAACGCCGCCCGGCCGCACCCCATGCAGCGGCAACGCCATATCGCCATCCGCCGCCAGCCCCGCCAACTCCCGCGCCATGCCCGCCTCCCTCTGTCCTGATCCGTTTGTTATTATTAATATATATCAGGCACGGGCAACCAAGAGCCGGCGCAAGCCAGCCGCGTCCGCCACGGCGGCAACAAGATCAGTGCAGTTTCTCAATCCCCACGGCAGCCACCCGCCCCTCGCGCTGCTGCAAGGCAAAGCGCACGCGCTCGCCCTCATTCAGCTTACGCAAGCCCGCATGCTGCACCGCGCTGATATGCACGAAAATATCATTCCCGCCCGTATCCGGCGCAATGAATCCATAGCCCTTGCCAGGGTTGAACCATTTCACAACCCCCGTGAGAGCCGTTTCCTGCCCCGCATTTTCCTCACGCGTTGTTTCCATATCGACACCTCCTTACACCGGCTCCCACCGGGCGTGCGTCATTATGCCGGTCACGTCCGCCGGCACGCCAAGACTACGCGCATTGCTCTGAATTTATCAATTGGAACATGTGCTGCATCGCAGCAGGAAGTTTTCAAGGCCAATTCCGGCCGCCGGCCGCGCCATCACCGGCGCGTTACCATCACTAACACGCCGCCCGCCGCCATCAGCCCTGGCCGCGGGCGGCGCGCGGCATCAGGCCGCGTCCTCGCGGCGGTCGCGCACCCGCACATAGGCAATCGCGGCATGTTCCTCGCAATAGGGCTTGCCCGTCACCGCGGCGGCGCTGCAAAAATGGAAGCTGGGCTTGCCCGGCTCGCCGATCGGCCAGCAGCAGGGTGTGGCGCGCTGGGTGAATTTCACCGCCGGCAGCATGGCCCGCAATGCTGGCATCGGCGCTGAGAGCGAGGCCGAAAGCGGCGGCAGGGTTGCCCCCTGCACCCGCTTTGGCACCACCGGGCGCGCGGCCGCGGCCTCACCCTCATGGCGGCGGATGGGCGAAGGGCGCGGCGGCAGGTTCAGGCGATGCGCCTTCCCCACCACGGCATTTTTCGAGATATTCAGCCTGCGGCCAATTTCCGCCGTTGAAAGCCCTTCGGCCCATAAGCTCCGCAATTTCGCAATTGCCTCTTCCGTCCACTCCATATTGTGGCTCCCCTCACTTAGCCTACAAAATACAGTAGAGAGAGCGCGCCCCACCCGCAATATCTAGAGGGACTTTCACGAGTCCTTTTCTGTGGAAAACTTATTTTACTTAACGGTCTCGCCCGCGAACGCGCCCCAGAAATCCTCGCGCGCCAGATAGCCGGTATAGTGCCCGGTCGTGGCCTTGCAGAAGTCCGAGCCCGCATCGCACGCCAGCAGCCGCCCGCTCACCCCGTTTTGCAGATACGCCACCGGCGCCGCATCCGGGTCCGGGCCGCGCCGCAGCACCGCCTGCTGCGCGGTGATGATGAAGGTCCGCAGCGCCCGGATGGTCGCCATATGCACCCAGCCGACGCCGCCATCCGGCGCCACCACATGCCGCCACACGTCAAACTCGCCGATAATCTCCACCGGCAAGCCCGCGCGCTCGTAAACCCATATCACCGGATATTGAAACCCCGGCCCGGCGCGGAAATTCACCTCATCAGTGCGCAGCGAGACAAAGCGCGGCAGCGGCAGCTTCGTCACCGGCCCAACCGCCGGCCCCGGCCCGCCGCCGAGCGGCGCCGGCGTCCAGCCGCCCAGCAGCAGCAGCGCCAGGGCGGCGCATATCAACCGCAAACGGGGCATTCTTTATCTTTCCGTAATCTGATTTTCCTGAATTGCGCCGCCAGCGCGTCCCAGATCAGCAGCCAGCCGGACATTGATGTCCCGATGCCCATGATCTCCTTCAGCACCTCGCTCGCCTGCAGGCTGCCCATCACCCCCGTCACCGCGCCCAGCACCCCGGCCTCGGCGCAGCTTGGCACCAGCCCCTCGGGCGGCGCTTCGGGGTAGAGGCAGCGATAGCACGGCCCTTGCGGGTCGGCATGCGGCTTGAAGGTGGAAAGCTGCCCCTCGAAGCGCAGCACCGCCGCGCTCACCAGCGTGCGCCGCGCCGCCACGCAGGCATCGGCGAGCAGAAAGCGCGTGCCGAAATTATCCGTGCCGTCGCAGATAATGTCATAGGCTTCCACCAGTTCCGCCACATTGGCCGCGTCCAGCCGGCAGGCATGGGTGTTCACCCGCACCAGCGGGTTGATCCGCCGCATCGCCTCCGCCGCCGACTCGACCTTGAGCCGCCCGAGCGCCTCCATGCCATGGGCAATCTGGCGCTGCAGGTTGGAGAGTTCGAGCACATCGCCATCCACCAGCCCTATGGTGCCCACCCCGGCGGCGGCCAGATACAGCGCCAGCGGCGAGCCAAGCCCGCCGGCGCCCACAATCAGCACCTTGGCGGCCTTCAGCCGCGCCTGGCCAAGCCCGCCCACCTCGCGCAGCAGAATATGCCTTGCGTAACGCTGAACCTCATCCTCGGAAAAATTCAAATCCATGAGGCTTTATAGAATGTCCCTCCCCCATGGCCAAATGCGCCCGCGCCAGCCGCCACTTTCATCTCCGGTTTTTAATCCGGCTTTAAGCTTTTCAACGTAATTTTGAACAACAGCTCTTACGCCCGCGAAGGATGCCATGCGATGCCGGATGCAAACCCGCTGAACGACCGCCTTGATTTCATAAATCTGGACAGCCGGGCGCTCGCCCGCCTGCGGGGCATGAACGCCACCATCCGCCAGGCCCTGCCCGCCGCGCTCAGCGGCTTTTACAGCAGGATCAAGGCCGATCCGCAGACCAGCGCGTTTTTTCCCACCGATGCGGTGGTGCAACATGCCCAGGCGCGGCAATTGCTGCACTGGAACACCATCGCCGAAGGATATTTTGACCAGACCTATCTGAGCGCGGTGACCAAGGTGGGCGAGATCCACGCCCGCATCGGGCTGGAGCCGCGCTGGTATATCGGCGGCTATGCGTTAATCCTGGAATCTCTGGTCGCCGCCGTGGTGGCGGCGCGCTGGCCCAAGCGCCATTTCTGGCAGCACCAGGAAAGCTGCGCGGAGCTGAACGCGGAACTCGGCGTGCTCATCAAAGCCGCGCTGCTGGACATGGACCTTGCCATTTCCGTGTATCTCAGCGCCTCGGAGGCGGCGCGCAAGGCCAGCGAGGCAAAGGCCGAGGCGGCCGGCAAGGAGGTGATGCGCGCGGTGGCCGAGGCGATGAGCGCGCTCGCCGCGGGCGACCTCACACACCGGATCGGCGACAGCCTGCCCGCCGAATACGCGCAGCTGCGCGAGGATTTCAACAACGCGGTGGAGCGTCTGGCCGGCACGCTCTCCGGCATTCAGGTGGCGACCGGCGTCATCAACACCAGCATTGATGAAATCTCCCAGGCGACCGACGATCTCGCCCGGCGGACCGAGCAGCAGGCCGCCAGCCTGCTGGAGACCACCACGGCCCTGAACGAGCTGACCGAGGCGGTGAAGCGCACCGCCAACGGCGCGGCGCAGGCGCATGTCGCGGTGGGTGCTGCCAATTCCGGCGCCGCCAACTCGCGCGAGGTGGTGACCGAGGCGGGCGATGCGATGAACAAGATCGAGTCCTCCTCGCAGGAGATCGGCCAGATCATCGGGCTGATCGACGATATCGCCTTCCAGACCAACCTGCTGGCGCTCAATGCCGGGGTGGAGGCCGCGCGCGCCGGCGATGCCGGGCGCGGCTTCGCGGTCGTCGCCTCCGAGGTGCGCGCACTGGCGCAACGCTCGGCCGAAGCGGCGAAGGCGATCAAATCACTGATCTCCACCTCCTCCTCGCAGGTGGTGCAAGGCGTTGAGCTGGTGCGCAAGACCGGGCAATCGCTTGAGACGATCGGCACCAACGTGGCGCAGATCGAGGGGCTGGTTTCCGGCATCGCCAATGCGGCGCAGCACCAGTCAAGCGGGCTGAATCAGGTGAGCGAGGTGGTGAACGACATGAACATGGTGGTGCAGCAGAACGCCGCCATGGTGGAGGAAGCCTCGGCTGCGGTGCACTCCTTGAAAAACGAAATCAACGAGCTGAACCGTTCCATCTCGGCCTTCAGGATAAACCACGCGCGCGCGAGCGGGCCGGCAAACCACCGCCCCAGCCTGGCGAAGCCGCGCCTGCTGGCGGAGGTGAATTAGGTAGCGGCTTTCTTGATGTTCGGCCCATAAACCTGGGCGAATTGCGCCACCGCTGCGGCAACCTCGGCCGCGGAGAGCAGCGCCGGCCCGCCGGCGGCAAGCGAGAGCAGATATTGTTGCGCCAGCGTTTCCAGCTCGCCGGCGGCGGCAAGGGCTGCCTCTATCGTCTTGCCGGTGGCGATGGCGCCGTGGCTCGCCATCAGGCAGGCGCTGCGCTCTTCCAAAGCCTGCACGACATAAGCCGAGAGTTCCGCCGTGCCGAACAGCGCATAAGGCGCGCAGCGCACCGGCGCGCCGCCGAAACGGGCGATCATGTAATGGCATGCCGGAATTTCGCGCCGGGCCATGGCGAGCGCCGTGCAGTAAGGCGCGTGATGATGCACCACCGCCCCCACCTGCGGCTTGGCGCGGTAGATATCCACATGAAACCGCCATTCCGAGGAGGGGCGGTAATCGCCCTCATAGGCGCCATATTCGCCCTCCAGCGGCATCAGGGGCAGCATGTCGGGGGTTAGCTGGTCGTAGGGGATGGCGGAGGGGGTGATGAGAACACCGCGCGCCGTGCGCAGCGAGAGATTGCCCGACGTGCCCTGGGCCAGCCCGCGCGCGGACATGGCGCGGGCGGCGGCGATGAGGGCGGTGCGGGCCTGGATCATGCCTGTTGGTAGCATGCGCGGCGGGTGGGTCAATCGGGCGTTATGTTTAGCCGCGGGATTCGCGCGCCGCCGCAAATGCCCGGCATGTATCTGCGGAGCAGGCCGGGGCGCCACCCATTCCCTGCGGGCATGACTGTTCTGAGCGTGATTTCGCGCGCCGGAGGCTTCACCTGTCGGGCTGAGCAAGGCTATTGCGGAATCATCCGCGAGGCGGGCGGCGTTGCCGTCCGGTATCGCGCTCCTCTGTTTGCATTGGCGCAACCTGGCGATGGCATCACTCTCTACAAGCGAAGGCGCTGGCGCGCGGCTCAACATCGCGGCATTCGCCGGGGGGTTTGCCACCTTCATCAATATGTGGTGCACGCAGGCGCTGCTGCCGGTGCTGGCGGCGAGCTTTCATGTCTCCGAGGCGCGGACAGGGTTGACGGTGACGGCCCCGCTGATCGCGACCGCCATGGCCGCACCCGTGGTGGGGCTGATATCCGACCGGTTCGGGCGCAAGAAATTCATCCTGGGGGCGACGATTCTGCTGCTCCTGCCAACGGTTTTGGCGGCGCTGGCGGGCAGTTTCGAGGCTCTGGTGGTCTGGCGGTTCGTGCAGGGGCTGCTGCTGCCGTTCATTTTCACCATCACCATCGCCTATATCGGCGAGGAGACCAGCGGCCCGGTGGCGGCGCGGCTGGCGGGGACTTATATGTCCGGCGCGATTTTTGGCGGATTTTGCGGGCGGCTGCTGGCGGGGATGATGACCTCCTGGGTCGGCTGGCGGGCGGCGTTCTGGGCTATCGCCGGGCTCACCCTGGTGCTGGCCGCGATCATCGCGGTGATGCTGCCCAGGGAGCGGCTGTTCACGCCGATGTATGGCCTGCGCCGGGCGCTGCGGGCGTTTCCGCTGCATTTGAGCAATATAAGGCTGCTGGCCACCTGTGCGGTGGGGTTTGGCGTTTTGTTCAACCTCGTGGCGGTGTTCACCTTCATCAATTTCCGCCTGGCGGCGGCACCTTATTTACTGGGGCCGGCGGCGCTGGGGGGGATTTTCGTGGTGTATCTGGGCGGGGTGGTGATGAGCCCGCTGGCGGCGAGGCTCGCCAACCGGTTTGGCCGGCGGCGGGTGATGGCGGTGGCGGCACCCCTGGTATGGGCCGGGCTGGCGCTGACCCTGGCGGCCCCGCTTTGGCTGATAGGGGTTGGCTTGCTGCTGGTAAGCTCGGCGATTTTCATGCAGCAGACCTTGGCGACAGCCTATGTGGGCGTGGTGGCGCGGGAGGCGAAATCAACCGCTGTGGGGCTGTATGTGGCGATTTATTATATTGGCGGCAGCGCCGGGGGCGCGGCGCCGGGCGGGATATGGCACGGCTATGGCTGGCCGGGATGCGTTGCGATTGCCTGCGCGATGCAGGCGATGATGCTGGTGGTGGCGTTGCGCCACTGGCGGGCGGACTGAGAGCTCCACGTGGAGCGCCGGCGCCGATTTTGTTATAACTAACTGTTAGCAAAGATTTATTTTTTGCTTGCACCCCAATTTGTGCGGGTTTGATACGAAAAAACAACGAAATGGATATTCAAGCGGGCGGCTATTAAATTCGGTGATGATAACGGCGCGTTATCTGATCAGATTGAAGCGCAGACGCGCTCGATCACGCCGCTCCAGTCATAGGCACGCTCCTGGCGGAACAGCCGCAGCGAGGGATACCAGGGCGTGTCCTCACGCGCCAGCAGCCAGCGCCAGTCTGGCGCGTGCGGCAGCACCAGCGCGGTGGGCACGCCGATGGCGCCCGCGATATGGGCCACCGAGGTGTCGATGCTCACCAGCCGCTCGACATGTTGCAGGATCGCCATGGTGTCGGCGAAATCGGCGATTTCGGGGCCGAGATTGAGCAGGGGGGCGCGGCCGTAATAGCCGCCGACCTGGGAAATCTGCTCGCCTTTCTGCACGGTGAGGATTGTCAGATCATCGCGCGCGAAGAGCGGGGCGAATTGTTCCAGCTTCAGGGTCCGCTTGCGGTCGTTCTTGTGGGTGGGCCGGCCGGCCCATACCAGGGCGATGCGCCGCTTGTCTTTTTGGGTCAGCCGGTCCAGCCGCTCGCCCCAGCTTTTCACCAGCGCGGGGTCAGGCGTGAGATAGCCGGCGGGGGGGATGTTCTGGGTGGTGATGCCGGCCAGGCGCGGCAGGCCGGAGAGCGGGATATAGGCTTCGTAATCGCCGGTATCCTCCCAGCGCGTGACGATTTTTCCCACCCCGCGGATCTGGCGCAAAATCGTGGTCAGCTCGCCCGAGCAGGCCAGCACCGGCTGCGGGCAGAGCAATGCCGCCCAGGGGATGAGCCGGCTGAACTGGATGCAGTCGCCAAATCCCTGGTCGCCCACGATGAGCAGCTTGCCCGGCGGCAGGGGCTGGCCCTCCCATTGCGGTTTGTCGGTTTTCGGCAGCATGCCCTCGGCCTGCTTGAGCTTGAAGCGCCATTCATAGCTCTCCCAGCCTTCCTTCATGCGCCCGGCCAGCAGCAGGGCCTCGGCTTTTTCGAAATGCGCCTCGGCGAAGGCGGGGTCGAGCGCGATGGCCTCATCGGCGATCCGCACCGCCTCGTCCAGATCCAGCCTTTCATAATGGATCAGCGCCAGGTTGAAGTAGGCCCGGGCATCGGAGGGGGCGAGCGCGATGGCGCGCTGGCCGGCGCGCACCGCGTCGTCCAGCCGGCCGGCGCCGCGATACACCTCGCACATGTTGCGCGGGTAGAGCGCGGCTTCGGGCGCCAGCGCCATGGATTTCTCCATCCGCTCCACCGCCTGGGCGACCCGCCCGTTGCGATAGGCGATGATGCCGCCCAGATGCAGGATGTGCGGATGCTCCGGCATGGCGGCCAGCATGCGGTTGGCGAGGTCATCGGCTTCCACGAGCTTGTTGGCCTGCTCCAGCGCCGCGAGCCTGGCCAGCGCGTCAGCCAGGGGGATGACCTGCTTGCCCTCTTGCGCGCCGCTCATGCCTCAGCCTCCGCATAGCCAAGCTCGGTGATCCAGGGGTCCAGAATGTCGCGCACCTCGGCGAACAAGGCGGGCATGTGGCTCTGATAGGCGCGGTGGCGGTACACGCCGCGCGCATGCACCGGCTCGCGCCCCGAAAAATGCGCGGGCAGCGGGCCGGGCGGCATGGCGCTGTTGGCGCGCAGCAGCGCCTCGGGCGGCTGGGCGGCTGGTGGCGCGCCGATGAAATCCAGCACGCGGCCGAGGGTGGGGGCGGTGTCGGTCACCAGATCCTCATAGCGCACGGGCAGGTAGCGCAGGGTGAGCTGGCCGCGGAAATGGCGGATCAGCGACATCAGCAGCGCGTAGTGGCGGGCCAGCGCGGGCATGGAGGCGTTGCAGTTCGCCTCCAGCCGGCGGTCCTGCGCGAGATTTGAGAGCATGACATCCAGCGGGTGGCGCAGCACGTGGATGACCGGGGCCTCGGGGAACAGAAGCTTGATGAGCCCGAGCTGCCAGGGGTTGGAGGCTGAACGGTCAGTGATGAAGCGCACATCGGGCCGGGCCAGGCCAAGCTGCATCCGCGCCTCCTCGTAACGCTGGCGCAGGCGCTGGGGCAGCGCGCCGCCATCGCCCACGAGCAAATGGTCCAGCACTTCGGGATAATCGCCCGTGGCGCCGGCCAGTGCCGGGATCGCGCGGCTCAGATCCGCCAGCGGGGAGAATTCATCGCCCATGGCGAAGCCCGGCACCTGGCCCAGCAGCTGCTCCAGAAGGCTGCTGCCCGAGCGCGGGAAACCGAGCAGAAACACCGGCTGGCGGGCCGGCGGCGGCGCCGCGCGGGGCAGCGGCTGCAGGCGCTCGGCGGTGAAATAGGCTTTATAGGCGGCGGCCTTGGCGGCGAATTCCTCGGCCTGATAGTGCTGGCCGTGGCGCTCGCGCTGGAGCTGCTTGGCGCTGGCGTAATGCTGCACGGCCTCCACCGGGCGGGCGAGCCGCGCCAGGGCCTGGCCACGGATGCAAAGCTCGGTGGCGTGCAGGGCCTCCGGCGCGTCGGCAATGCGGGCCAGCACGGCCTCGGCATTGCCCTGGGCGAGGTCGCCCATCGCGCGCAAAAGCCGCAGGGTCCGGTCATCGGGCCAGCGGGCCAGCGCCTCGTCGAGCAGGCGCAGCGCCTTTTCACGGTTGCCGCGCGCGAACTCCACCTGCGCGTAGCCGCCCTGGCCGCGCCGGTTGTCTGGCCGCAGGGTGAGGGCTTTTTCGTAAAACGCCACGGCTTCGTCGAGCCGGCCTTGCAGTTTGAGATTCCAGGCGAGATTGGCCAGTACCACGCCATCATCGCGCCCCAGCAGGGCCACGGCCCGGCGGTAGTGCCGCTCACCCGCTTGCAGCTCGCCGCTCTCGGTGAGCACCACGCCCAATACGTGCTGGGCGGTGGCGTCCTTGGGGGATGCCATCACCGCCTCGGCGGCGGGCGGGCGCGCCTGGGCGTAGCGCCCCTGCCCCACATAATGCTGCGCCAGCAGCACGTTGGCGGCGGCGCGCACCGTGGGCTCGCCGGGCAGCGCGGCCAGGCGGATGGCCAGCGCCTCTTCCGCCGCGCCGCGCTTCTGCGCCTTGCGGATTTCATAGAGCACGCGCAGAGCCGGGCGCAGGTTTGGCGCCAGGTCCAGCAGCTTGAGCGCCTGGGCCTCGGCCTCGGCATATTGTTTCTCGTTGAAGAGCTTGACCGTCTCCTGCCCTTGGGCTTCCAGAACCTCAAGCGCGGCGAGGCCGGGCCAGGCGGAGATGTCCGCATCGCAGCAGCGCACGCGGCGCAGCCCGCTCGCGCAACGGCACAAAGCTTGATCCAATTTTTCCTGCCCCACCGTGCCCACGCCAGTCCGTTGCCGGCTTATATTACCCGCTTTGACCAATGCGGCAACGCCAGCCGCGCGCGGGGCGAAAGGGCAAGCGGTTCAATACATTATCGTAATGCGAGGCATTCGCAAAGAAGCAGGATATGCTTGACCAAATCACTATCTGCCGCCACATGGGCGCAGCAGGAGGGGTGATTCATGCGCGATTTCTCACAACTTTCGGAGCGTGAGGTCCTGGCGCTCGCCATTGGCGCGGAGGAGGAGGATGGGCGCATCTATAACGATGTCGCCGAGCGGCTGCGCGAGGATTATCCGGCCTCGGCGCAGATGTTCATCGACATGGCGGCCGAGGAAAATGAGCACCGGCACAAGCTGCTCGACCTGTACCGGGAAAAATTCGGCGAGCATATTCCGCTGGTCCGCCGCCAGGATGTGCGCGGGTTTTTAAGCCGCAAGCCGGTCTGGCAGCTGCCGAAGCCAAGCATCAACGATATCCGCAACCTGGTGGAGAGCATGGAGGCCGAGACCCAGCGGTTTTACCGCCTCGCCGCCTCACGCGCGACGGATGTTTCAATCCGCAAGCTGCTGGGCGACCTGGCGGAGGCGGAGGTGGAGCATGAGCACCGGGCGGATGAGCTTTCGGCCAAGAATTTGCCCGACAAAACCCGGCACGCGGAGGATGCGCACGCGGAGCGCGCCTTCATGCTGCAATATATCCAGCCTGGGCTGGTGGGGCTGATGGATGGCTCCGTCTCCACGCTGGCGCCGATTTTCGCGGCCGCGTACTCCACCGGGCATCCGCATGCGGCCTTCATCGTGGGCGCCGCGGCCTCGCTGGGGGCGGGCATTTCCATGGGGTTCGCGGAGGCATTGTCAGACGATGGCAGCTTGACCGGGCGCGGCACGCCCTATATTCGCGGCGTGGTGACGGGGCTGATGACGACGCTGGGCGGGATCGGCCATACGCTGCCCTTCCTCATTCCCAGCCTGCATCTGGCCTTGCTGGTGGCGTTCTGCGTCGTCGCGGCGGAGCTTGCGGTGATATCCTGGGTGCGCTGGAGGTTTATGGACACATCGCCCATCCGCGCCACCTTGCAGGTGGCGCTGGGCGGGGCGCTGGTGTTCGCGACCGGGGTGCTGATCGGCGCCGGGTAGGCGCCGGTGGGTTAACTTTCAGTCCGCGGGACCCAGGGGATGCGCGCGATGCCGATGCC
>JAKBAQ010000006.1 GCA_021808985.1 Pseudomonadota bacterium | reverse complement strand
CCCGTTGCTCGCGGCGAATGGCTACCGCGCGGAAAAGCGGCATCTTATCCTCGCCTTCATCATTTTGGTTGGCAATTGTGGCGGCGCCCTGTCGCCATTGGGTGATCCGCCCTTGCTGGTCGGGTTTTTGCGTGGCGTGCCGTTTTTCTGGCCGGCCATTCACCTCTGGTTGCCGCTACTGGTCCTGGCGGTGCCGGTATTGCTCCTCTGCCTGGGGTGCGACCTTTACCTGGCCCGGCGGGATGCCGCCCCGCGGGTGCAAAAATTCCGCATTGCCGGGGGGTTGAATATTTTTTTGCTGGCGGTGCTGATTCTGGCCATTCCCCTCGCAGGTATCTGGCATCCCGGCATGGTGACGATCCTATCCCTCGAAATTCCCGGGGAGCATTTGGCGCTCATCCTGCTCGAACTGATCTGCATCGCGCTCTCGGAGACTCTGACCCCACGCGCCATCCGGAACCAGAATCGCTTCGCCTGGGGCGCCATGCGTGAGATCGTCATCATGTTTTTCGCGATCTTCGCCACCATCACGCCGGTGTTCCAGCTGCTGCAAGCGGCCAACATCGCCCCCAATCCCCTGTCCTGGTTCTGGAGTTCAGGCATCGCATCGGCCATTCTTGACGCCGCACCGACATATCTGATCTTTTTCGAGGCCGCCGGCGGCCACGCCGCCAGCCTGAGCGCGCCACCCGCGCACTTGCTCACAGCCATCGCGGCCGGCTCCGTGTTCTTCGGGCCAATTACCTATCTGGGCAACGCGCCGAATCTCATGGTCCGCGCCATCGCCGCGCGCCGGGCGGTGAAGATGCCGGGCTTTTTCGCCTTCGCCGGGCTCATGAGCGTTATCCTCACGCCGCTTTATATAGCCCTGAGTTTTTTGTTTTTTTAGAGATTGTTTTAACAGTCTCTGCAAAAACATTAAGGATAATTCTCAAAAGTTTTTTGGGGTCTGGCCCTTTTTTGCAAAAAAGGGCCAGAATCTTGGGGAGCTTTTTATAAAAAGCTCCCCAAACCCCGCAAAAATTTTTAATAATTTCAATTTATTATAAGAAAAAACGTTTAAAACAGTCCCTTATATTTATGTAGATTTTATGCCCTGGCCCGCAAGCTCCCCCGCATAGCGGGGAAACTTGCGGCCATCGTGCGTTAAACCGTCAGCGCTTGTTCCAGCACATCCAGCCCTTCATCGAGCAGCGCATCCGCGGCGGTGAG
The DNA here is from genome assembly GCA_021808985.1 of Pseudomonadota bacterium. Taxonomy (GTDB): domain Bacteria; phylum Pseudomonadota; class Alphaproteobacteria; order Acetobacterales; family Acetobacteraceae; genus Acidocella. The sequence goes on along the minus strand of JAKBAQ010000006.1, from coordinate 26,867 downwards.
CGGCACCAGCAGGCGGATGGCATTGCCATACACGCCGCAGGAAAGCAGAATGAGCCCATTTTCACGGGCCTTGGCGATCACCTTCCGGGTCATGTCGGCATCGGGCTCGTTGGTGCCGCGCGTTGCCACCACGTCGAACGCGATCATCGCGCCGGGGCCACGAATTTCGGCAATGGGAACGGTGTCGTTGCGGCGGGAAATAGCCTCCAGCCGCGATTTCATTTTCGCGCCGATCGTGTTGGCGCGCTCGACCAGTTTTTCCTCTTCGATGACATCAAGCACGGCCAGCGCCGCGGCGCAGGCAATGGGTGAGCCCGAATAGGTGCCGCCCAGCCCGCCAGGCTCCGCCGCATCCATCACCGCGGCGCGCCCGATGACGCCCGAAAGCGGGAACCCGCCAGCCAGCGACTTGGCGACGGTGATGATATCGGGCTTCACGGCGGAGTGCTCGATACCGAACATCTTGCCGGTGCGGGCGAAGCCGGTCTGCACCTCATCGGCGACCAGCAGGATGCCGTGCTTGTCGCACAGCGCGCGCAGTGCCTCCAGCAGTTCGGCCGGCGCCTGAATAAAGCCGCCTTCCCCCTGCACGGGTTCCAGCACGATCGCGGCGGTCCGCTCCGGCTCGATATCGGCGCGGAACAGCATGTCGATGGCGCGCAGGCTGTCCTGAACAGTCACCCCAAAAGGCGCGTGCGGGAAGGGGACGTGATAGATCTCAGCCGGCATCGGCGCGAATTTCTTCTTGTAGGGCAGTACCTTGCCGGTCATCGCCATCGTCAGCATGGTGCGGCCATGGTAGCCGCCGGCAAAGGTGATAACGCCGGAACGCCCGGTGGCGGCGCGGGCGATTTTTATCGCGTTTTCCAGCGCCTCGGCCCCGGTCGTGAAAAAGATCGTCTTGGCGGGGCCTTCGATCGGGGCCATCGCGTTCAGCCGCTCGGCCAGCGCGATATAGCTCTCATAAGGCGAGACCTGGAAGCAGGTGTGCGTGAAGCGCGTGAGCTGCTCATTCACCGCCGCCATCACCTTGGGGTGGCGATGCCCGGTGTTCAGCACCGCGATGCCGCCGGCAAAATCAATATACCGCTTGCCTTCCACGTCCCAAAGCTCGGCGTTTTCGGCGCGCTGGGTGAAGACCGGGTGCGTATTGCTCACGCCACGCGGAACCGCCGCCTCACGGCGCGCCATCAACTCACTGTTCGTACTCATCGGTTCTAACTCCTTAAGGGCCCGGAGAGCCTAGCAAGCTTTGCCGGGGTGTAAACGCGGTGTTGCGGATACCTGCCTTGATCTGCTTCACGGTCTGACAGGCAGGGAAGCACGCTTTATGAAGCCAGGTTCCGCCGGTGGTTCGGTGAGCGTGTCCTTGATCGTTTCGACAATGGCATTGCGCGGCCCGCGGCGGCAGAGGCGCAGGCATTCCTCCACGGCCACCGTGTCCCCGGAAATCACGGCCTCCACCGTATCTTGGCCGATATTGCGCACCCAGCCGGAAAGCCCGAGCCGCCGGGCCTCGCTGGCCAGCCATTCGCGGAAGCCGACACCCTGGACCCGGCCGGTGATGAGCAGATGGGTCGCTTTCATGTACGGCAGAGGACCATAAAACGAGCGCTCACGGCAACATCTTCCGCGATGATTCGCCGCCGGCCGGCGGCTTGCGCATCCATGCCCCAGAGGGTTTCCTGCCAAAGCTCCCCGAGGCTGGCGCAGCGGCAGGCGGCATCTGGCGCCAGGGCGCCGGCTTCCACCGCGAGCGCCAGCACCAGGCTTCCCAGCGCGGGGATGATCACGCCAAGCCCCGCCAGCTGATACTCGTCCATGCACATCAGGTGGGTGGTGAAAATGTCCCGATATTCCGGCGCTTGCTGCAGCGGCATGATGCCGGCGGTGGTTTCCAGCCTGATGCCGAATTTTTGGTCCAGCCAGCCGATCCATGGGTCCCACGCCTCGGCCTCGCGCTGTGTCAGGCCTGGCGGACCTTCGGCGCGGTAGCAGAGCAGGTCGTTCATGCCATAGGCCGCCAGCTGCGCTACGATTTCCGCGCGGTGCAGGCTGATACGCTCCTGCGCTGTCGTGGCCAGGCGGGTGAGGGGTAGGTCATCCGGCGTGAAATCCGCGCCAACCATCGCCCACTCGGCGGCAATCGCCTCGGCCAGGGCCTTGAACGGCACGCTGAGCGGGCGGCCGCTGGGCAATTTCAGGGGGTGGCTGTCCAGCCGGATGGCGAAGCCAGCGCCTTCCGGCAGGACTGAGGTTGCATTCCAGAAGCGTTTCATTGGTTGAACATGCCGTTCAACAGGTTTTTCGGCCCACCCGGCGGAGCTGTGGCGGCGCCGGATGCGGCGGCCGGGCGCAGATGCGCCATCTCCGCCGCGGCCGGGCCGGGTTGGCCAAGCCGGCCCAGGTTCAGCGCCGCCGGGCAAATATCCCCCCCATTTGCCCATACCGCTTGCGGGCTGCCCGCCGGCGCAAGGGCCATCGTGGGGGCGGCGAAACTGCCTCCGATCATTACCGGTTGGCCGCCTTCATCCGTGGCCGCGGGCAAGCGGGGCAGTATGAGTATCCCGAGTGTTTCCTTGCCGGCATTGATGTTGCCACTCCCTTGTATTTGCAGCGGGGCGGAATCCAGGGTCAGAGTCCGGATGGTGCCGACGCCGTTGGCCGCGTCAATCCGCAATGCCATGCAGCGCACGGGCACTGGCCCGGCCGCCCCGGCCTGATCAGCCGGCAGCCCGGCGGTTTGCAGCACCTTGCCAAACATGTCCTGCAACACCGAACCGTCGACGGCGCCATTGACCATGGCCAGGCCAAGCTGCCCGTTCAGGCTGGCGGCGATGGTCTGCAGATCATCGCCGCTCCCCGTGGCGGCAAGCCGCGCCTGCACGGTGCCCTTGGCGGCTTCCGGCAGGCCGAAATTGTTCAGCAGGGGGGCGAGCGCCAGAGCCGGGGCATTCAATTTCAGGGTTTCCACCGCGGGTTCCTTGGTTGTGTCCACGCTGGCGCTCAGCATTATGCCGCCGCCGGGCAGTTGGCCTGTCACCGGGCTTATGGTGAGCACGCCATTTGCGAGAATCGCATGGCCCTGCAGCGCCGTATAGGCCGCCTGCTTCCAGATCAGCGTATCAGCCGAGATCTGCACATCGGCGCTGGCTGTTTTAAGCAGCGCGAGCGGCAGCGGCCAGTCGGGAATAACGGCGGTGCTGGTGGAAACGGGCGCGCCCGGCGCGGCGGCGGGCGAGGTGGCTGGCTGGGCCGTGGCCGCCAGCAGCGCATCCACATTCAGCTGGGAGAACTGCAAGGCCAGCTGCAATTTCGGCTTTGGGCCGAAATACAGGCTGGCATCTCCCCCAAAGGCGGCGTTATCCATGGTCACGGTCAGGGTATCCAGGCCCAGGGCATTGCGCAGGCCAAGCCCACCGGGATCTATCAACGTGGTTTGCGCCGTGATGTTTTTCCAGGCCGGCAAGCTGGTTCCCACGGCGGGGCTGAGCGCGGAAAGATCAGGAATGGCCAAATTCAGCGACAGAGCGGCCCCCGCCAGAGTCCTGGGCGTTGCGATCCCACCGGTGATGCTCGCCGTCGCGGCCCCGAACCGCGCATTGACCGTGACCGGAAAACTGCCTTGGGGCGGCAGGTTGGCTGGCAGCAGAGCGGGGTTGAAAAGCATTTCAAGCGGGCCAAAGCTCCCGGTGAGCGTAATGGGCGTGCCGCCCAGCGTGGCCGAAGCATTGAGTGAGATAGGCTGGTCGAGCGATGCCGTCTCCACATTCAGCGAATTCAGGGTCAGCCCCGGCCGCAGGAGGGAAAGGTCAGAGGCACCCGTCTTGATGGAAAGATCGTCGATGGCGGGTATCGTCGCGTCCTGGTCGGCGATTCGGGCCGAGGCGACGATGCCGTGCACGGGCGGCAGGGGCATGGCGCCGAGCAGGCCGGGGGGAAGGCTTTTCGTCAGATCCTCCAACGCCGGAATGTCAAGCGCCACGGCCAGGTCATAACCCTGCGCCTGGCGCGGACGATCGACCGTGCCCTGCACGGTTGCGCGCGCGCCGCCCAGTTTCACGGCCAGATCAACCGGCCACGGTCCGGCTCCAGCTCCGGAAAAACGGGCAATCGGCCCCACCACGCCCGAGACGCTGAACGGCATCGCGCCCAGCACCGCATTGGCGCTGAGGTGCAGGGGAGCAGCCGGCGAGGCGGCTGTTCCGGTTAGATTCGGCAAGGCGATGATGGTTGGATGCGCGGCGCTGATGGTCTTGATCGTGAGCAAGCCATTTTTGATCTCCACGGCCTGCAACGCGACTTGATATTCCCGGGCATCGCCCGCCATTATCGCCGCCCCCGGCTGAGCAGGCGTGAAATCCCAGTTTGACAAGCCCCCCCGGCCATGCTCCAGCACCATATAGGGGCTCACCAGCCGCAATTTCAGAATATTCAGATGGTGCGACAGGAGCGGCAGCAGCGCGATCTGGGCCTCGACCCGCCTGAGCGTCAGCAGGTCCAGATCGGCAAAGCCCGGCGGGTTGGAAAGGCTTATATCACTGGCCTCGATCACCGGATTCAGCGAAAGCCGCAGGGTGATCGGCCCATGCAGGGTCAGCACCCGCCCCGTTGCCTGGTCAACCGCGGAAATAATCTCCGGGGCATAACGGTTCGGGTTGAACTGTTCCACCACGATGAGAACAGCCACCGCCGGCACCGCCGCCAGCAGCAGAATAACCCCCGCCGCCCATCGCCATGGGCGCATTGCTCGGTTCCGGTTCATGTTCGCATTTTCGCTGAGATGGCTCATTTGTGGTGCCAGATAGTCGGTTTTCGGCGGTTATACGAGAGCCAAGCTTGTGAAGTACGGGGACTCGCGCTAGACGGCGCGGCTTGATGTTGGTATCGCGCGGGGCGGTTATGCTTGCCGCGCCCAACGGGGGAGCGGGCGTGGTGAAATTGGTAGACACGCCAGATTTAGGTTCTGGTGGCGAAAGTCATGGGGGTTCAAGTCCCTCCGCCCGCACCAGGTTGTGGTTTTGTTGTTGATTTTTGAGGAATTTTTCGCCGATGCAGGTTACTGAAACGCTCTCTGACGGCTTGAAGCGCGGCTTCACGGTCGTGGTTCCCGAACCCGAACTCGCCGCCAAGCGCGAGCAGCGTTTGGCTGAGCTTGGCAAAACCATGCAGATGCCGGGCTTCCGCCCAGGCAAGGTGCCAATGTCCATGGTCCGCAAGCGCTATGGCGATGCCGTGGCGGCTGAGATCGTGGAAGGCGCAGTGAACGAAGCCTCGGACCGGGTGCTGTCCGAGCGTAATCTGCGCCCCGCGATGCAGCCGAAGCTGGCCGTCACCAAGCCGGGGCAGAATTCCGACCTGGAATTCACGCTGGAGCTTGAGATCCTTCCCGAGATTGCCATCCCCGAGCTTGGCGATATCACGCTGTCCAAGCCGGTTGCGGCCGTCACGGATGAGGCGATCAGCGATGCCCTGAGCAAAATGGCCGAGCAGCGCAAGAGCTACACCCCCGTTGAAGACCCCCGCCCGGCTGTGGCGGGTGAGCAGCTGACTGTCGATTTTATCGGCCGCATTGACGGCGAGGCCTTCCAGGGGGGCACCGCGTCGGATGTCGCCGTCGTTGTCGCGGGCCAAGGCTTCATCCCCGGCTTCTCCGAGCAGATGGAGGGCATGTCCCCCGGCGAGACCCGTAAGATCACGGTCAACTTCCCCGAGGATTACGGCGCCAAGGAGCTGGCCGGCAAGCAGGCCGAGTTCGAAATTACCGCCAAGGCCCTTGGCGTGGCGCAGGTTCCGGCGGTTGATGATGAATTCGCCAAGGGGCTCGGGCTGGAGTCGCTCGAAGATCTGCGGACGAAGATTTCCGAACAGATCGGCCGTGAATACGAGCAGATGACGCGCCTGAAGCTCAAGCGCAGCCTGCTTGACGCGCTGGCTGAGCGTGCCCGCTTCGAGGCTCCGGTCTCCCTGGTTGATGCCGAGTTTGGCGAAATCTGGCGCCAGGTGGAGCAGGAAAAGGCCGCCGGCCGGGCCGACCCGGAAGATGCGGCCAAGGATGAAGAGACGCTGAAGGCGGAATATAAGGCGATTGCCGACCGCCGCGTGCGCCTTGGCCTGCTGGTTGCCGAAATCGGCCGCGCCAATGAGGTCACCGTGTCCGACCAGGACCTCCAGCGCGCCATGTTCAACGAGGCGATGAAGTACCGTGAACAGGCGATGCAGGTGCTGGAGTTCTTCAAGAAGAACCCGCAAGCGTTGGAACGCTTCCGCGGTCCGATTTTCGAGGACAAGGTTGTGGACTTCCTGCTCGCCCGCGTCACCCAGGAAGAGACCAGCGTCACCGCGGAAGAGCTGGCGGCTGACCCTGAATCTTAACGCGGGACTAGACGCGCGCGTTTGATCCACTAACTTAGGTTCATGACGTCCCGTTCCGCCCGCGCCGCGGCCTTATGAGAGGCGCGGTGCGGTGCCGGGGCAGGCGGTTAGCTAGAACGAGGAATTTACAGTATGTGGGATCGGGATCCAGTCGAGGTCTATAACAATAACCTCGTGCCCATGGTGGTCGAGCAAACGGCGCGCGGCGAGCGCTCTTACGATATCTATTCCCGCCTGCTGAAGGAGCGGATCATTTTCCTGACAGGTCAGGTCTATGATCAGGTCAGCTCGCTGATCTGCGCCCAGCTCCTGTTCCTGGAGAGCGAAAACCCCAACAAGGATATTTCCTTCTATATCAACAGCCCAGGCGGCGTCGTTTCCTCCGGTCTGGCGATTTATGACACCATGCAGTACATCCGCAGCCCGGTCAGCACCGTGTGCATCGGCCAGGCGGCCTCCATGGGCAGCCTGCTGCTCTGCGCGGGCCAGGCGGGCAAGCGCTTTGCCCTGCCCAACGCGCGCGTCATGGTGCATCAGCCCTCCGGCGGCGCCCAGGGCCAGGCCACGGATATTGAAATCCAGGCCCGTGAAATCCTGAATCTGCGCAAGCGGCTCAATCAGATTTATGTGGACCATACCGGCCAGCCCCTCGAAGCTATCGAGGCGAAGCTGGAGCGCGATTCGTATATGTCAGCGCAGGAAGCCAAGGAATTCGGCATTGTCGATGAAGTGGTGAAAAGCCAGCCCGCCCCGAGCGAGGGCAAAACCGAAGCGCCGGGCGCCTAGCAAGCGCGGCATACGGGGGTATTATGCGGATTGCAGGCGCCAAAGCCGCGAAATTCAGCCCTGAATCCAGGTTCAGGGCTGAATTTTCACCTCATTTGGCCCCCATATCCAGGGAAATCAGCGCGGTTCTTCATTAACTTCCTGAATTCTTTAAACTTTATCCCCAATTGTGCGGGTGCTTGTGCGCTCCCGCACAGGGGGCTAGTCTTTTCTCTTACATTTCGCGCTGTGGAGTGGTTATGAGCAGCAAGTCGGGCGACACCAAGAACACACTATATTGTTCCTTTTGCGGGAAGTCGCAGCATGAGGTCCGCAAGCTCATCGCGGGTCCGACCGTTTTTATCTGTGATGAATGCGTCGAGCTTTGCATGGATATCATCCGTGAGGAGCACAAAACCCACCTCGTGAAGTCGCGCGACGGCGTGCCGACCCCGCGTGAAATCTGCAAGGTTCTTGACGATTATGTGATCGGCCAGGCGCATGCGAAAAAAGTGCTCAGCGTGGCGGTGCATAACCACTATAAGCGCCTCTCGCACGCGACCAAGAACAACGACATAGAAATCGCGAAATCCAACATCATGCTGGTCGGCCCCACCGGTTCGGGCAAGACCCTGCTGGCCCAGACACTCGCCCGCATTCTCGATGTGCCGTTCACCATGGCGGATGCGACAACCCTGACCGAAGCCGGCTATGTGGGCGAGGATGTTGAAAACATCATTCTCAAACTGCTGCAGGCCGCTGATTATAATGTCGAACGGGCGCAGCGCGGCATCGTCTATATCGACGAGGTCGATAAGATCAGCCGCAAATCAGACAACCCATCGATCACCCGCGATGTGAGCGGTGAGGGGGTGCAGCAAGCCCTGCTCAAGATCATGGAAGGCACGGTCGCCTCCGTGCCGCCCCAGGGCGGGCGCAAACATCCCCAGCAGGAGTTTCTGCAGGTTGATACCACCAACATCCTCTTCATCTGCGGCGGCGCTTTCGCCGGGCTGGAGAAGATCATCGGGCAGCGCGGCAAAGGCTCAGGCATTGGCTTTGGCGCGGATGTCCGCAGCCCGGATGAGCGGCGCACCGGGCAGATTTTGCGTGAGGTCGAACCGGAGGATTTGCTCAAATTCGGCCTGATCCCCGAATTCATCGGCCGCTTGCCGGTGGTTGCCACATTGGACGACCTCGACGAAACGGTGCTGATCGAAATTCTCACCAAGCCCAAGAACGCGCTGGTCAAGCAATATGCCCGCCTGTTCGAAATGGAGGGCGTCAAGCTGACCTTCACCGATGAGGCGCTGAAAGTTGTTGCCGGCCGGGCGATCAAGCGCAAAACCGGCGCACGCGGTCTGCGTTCAATCATGGAAGCCATTTTGTTGACCACCATGTTCGACCTGCCGGGGCTGGATGGCGTGGCCGAGGTCGTCATCAGCGGCGACGTGGCCGAAGGCCGGGCTGAACCGCTATTCATGTACGCTGAGAAGCGTGCGGAGACGGCATCCTGAGGCGCAAGCCGGACCAAATTGAGATTTGGCGGGTCTTGCAGGCCGGCCAAATGCAACCGATATGTCCATTTGTGGCCGAAGAGCGGCACATATGAGCTGTGCCTGTCAGGGCAGCGCATGAGGCTTAAAGGAATTTATGATTATGTCTGACGTTACAAAACCTGCGCCTCTTTCCGATACCCTGGCGGTGCTGCCGCTGCGTGATATCGTGGTGTTCCCGCATATGATCGTGCCGCTTTTCGTGGGGCGCGATAAATCTGTTCGGGCCCTGGAGAGCGTGATGAAGGAGGATAAGCAAATCCTCCTGGTCGCACAAAAAAACGCCGCGCAGGACGATCCCTCGGCCGAGGATATTTATAAAGTCGGGACCATTTCCACGGTCCTGCAACTGCTCAAATTGCCCGATGGCACGGTGAAGGTGCTGGTCGAAGGCATCAGGCGCGCGCGGATTAAGAGCTTTAAAGAGACGGAAGACTATTTTGAAGTCTATGCCGATCCGATCGAGGATCAGGCGGATGAGGAAAAAGAGGTCGAGGCGCTTGGCCGCACCGTGGTTTCGCAGTTTGAGCAGTACATCAAGCTCAACAAGAAGATCGCCCCGGAAGTCCTGGTTTCGGTTAACCAGATCGATTCCCCCTCAAAACTGGCGGACACGGTTGCCAGCCATCTGGGCCTGAAAATTTCCGAAAAGCAGGAGCTGCTGGAGCTCGGCAGCACGAGCGAACGGCTTGAACGGGTTTTCAACCATATGGAATCCGAAATCGGGGTGCTCCAGGTTGAGAAGAAAATCCGCAACCGCGTGAAGCGGCAGATGGAGAAGACGCAGCGCGAATACTACCTGAACGAGCAGCTCAAAGCCATCCAGAAGGAGCTTGGCGAAGGCGAGGACGGCAAGGACGAGACCGCCGAGCTGGAAGCCAAGATCAAAACCACCAAGCTCTCCAAGGAAGCCCGCGAAAAAGCCCTGACAGAACTGAAAAAATTGCGCAGCATGAGCCCGATGAGCGCGGAAGCCACCGTCGTGCGCAATTACCTGGATTGGATTCTGGGGATTCCCTGGAAGAAGCGCAGCAAGATCAAGAATGACGTGATCGAGGCCGAACGCATCCTGAACGCCGATCATTATGGGCTTGAGAAGATCAAGGAACGAATTGTCGAATATCTCGCGGTGCAGTCGCGCAGCCCCAAGCTGCGCGGGGCGATTCTCTGCCTCGTCGGCCCGCCTGGTGTTGGCAAAACCTCGCTCGGCAAGTCCATCGCCAAAGCAACCGGCCGTAATTTCGTGCGCATGTCTCTGGGCGGCGTGCGGGATGAAGCCGAAATTCGTGGCCACCGGCGGACCTATATCGGCTCCATGCCGGGCAAGATCATCCAGGGCATGAAGAAGGCGAAAACGTCTAATCCATTGTTTTTGCTTGATGAGATTGACAAGCTCGGCGCCGATTGGCGAGGCGACCCGTCATCCGCCCTGCTTGAGGTGCTGGACCCCGAGCAGAATGCGACCTTCGCCGACCATTACCTGGAGGTTGATTACGATCTCTCGGATGTGATGTTCGTCACCACCGCGAACAGCCTGAACATGCCGCAGCCGCTGTTGGACCGCATGGAGATCATTCGCATCCCCGGCTACACCGAGGATGAGAAGGTTGAAATCGCCAAGCGGCACCTCGTATCCAAGCAGGGCGAGGCGCATGGCCTTAAAAAAGACGAATGGTCGCTCACCGATGATGCCTTGCATGAGCTGGTCCGCACCTACACCCGCGAGGCCGGCGTTCGTAACCTGGAGCGTGAGATCGCCAACATTGCCCGCAAGGCCGTGAAGGAGATCGTCACCACCAAAACCAAAAAGGTCACCATCAGCAAGCGCAATCTCGAAAAATTCTCCGGCGTTCCGAAATACCGTTTTGGCGAGACCGAGGCGGAGGATATGGTCGGCGTCGTCACCGGCCTGGCCTGGACCGAGGTTGGCGGAGAGATTCTCACCATTGAGAGTGTGCTCCTGCCGGGTAAGGGCAATATCAAGCAAACCGGCAAGCTTGGCGATGTCATGCAGGAAAGCGTGCAGGCGGCTTATTCCTATGTCCGTTCCCGCGCCGCCCAGTTCGGCATCAAGCCGCCATTCTTTGATAAACGCGATATTCACGTGCATGTGCCGGAAGGGGCAACGCCCAAGGACGGCCCTTCCGCGGGCATCGCGATGGCGACTTCCATCGTCAGCGCCATAACAGGCATTCCGATTCGGCGTGACATTGCCATGACAGGGGAGATCACCCTGCGCGGGCGCGTCCTGCCGATTGGCGGCTTGAAGGAAAAACTTCTGGCCGCCTTGCGGGCTGGAATCACCACCGTCATCATCCCCAAGGACAATGAGAAGGATCTCATTGAAATTCCAGGAAACGTTAAAAAAGGTTTGACGATTATTCCTGTCTCCCATGTCGATGAGGTGATCGGGCGGGCGCTCACGCGCAATCCTGAGCCGATTGATTGGGATGATATAACCGACGAACTCGCGGGAACCCCTGGCGACACCAGGGCGGCGTCCTTGCCTCACTAACGGCGGTTGTTTGACGCGCGCCCCTCAAGTTAGCTATCTACTGGCGTTGTTATCACCGATGACCCACCTGCATCTAACGCTGGATGCAGGTGGGAGTTTTTTGTATGAACCATAACAGGGAGTTTTGCCCGTGAACAAAAATGATTTGATCGCCGCCGTTGCCGAAGAGACGGACATCACGAAGGCCAAGGCGGCTGAGGTGGTAGACGCCGTGTTCGGTGCGATTGAGAAGACACTGAAAGCGAAAGAGGAAGTCCGACTGGTCGGTTTTGGTACATTCGCCACGGCTGAGCGTGAGGCTTCCAAGGGCCGCAACCCGCGTACCGGCGAAGAAATTGATATCCCGGCCTCGACCTCGGTTCGTTTCAAGGCAGGCAAAACCCTGAAAGATGCGGTTAACTAATTTCCTTCAGAGAGACGGCGTGAGCCGTCCTCTTTAAAAGTTTGGGCGGTTAGCTCAGCGGTAGAGCGTCTCGTTTACACCGAGAGGGTCGGCGGTTCAAACCCGTCACCGCCTATTCCTTCCTTGATTTTCCTAAGTTTTTTCCTGTTTTTCATAAATTTTGTCATCGCTGCGCTCTTGTGCCGAGTTTTATACAAGATGCGCTTGACGATGCTTACATAGCCCTTTACACCGCCGTCTACTGAAATGCGGGTGTAGCTCAGTTGGTTAGAGCGCCGGCCTGTCACGCCGGAGGTCGCGGGTTCGAGCCCCGTCACTCGCGCCAGTATGGCGAAAGCCACACGGGCCAGATAATTCAAACCTCTCCATCGTTTCGTAGTCTTGACCATATCCTGTCGCGGTGCGACACGGCGGATATGGTTCGGTCGTTGGATATGCCAACCCCGATCAAGCTAGGGATAAGGAGTTAAGCGGTGCAGCCGGTCCTTTCGCAGTACTTCCCGATACTTGTTTTTGGAGCGATTGCGGCACTCATCGGGGTGGCGTTCGTGTTCGGCTCGCTTTTCGCGGCCCGCCAAAAGCCCTACGCCGCCAAGCTCTCCGCGTATGAATGCGGCTTCGAGGCCTTCGGCGACGCCCGGCGCCGTTTTGACGTCCGCTTTTATCTGGTTGCCATTTTGTTTATTATTTTCGACGTAGAAGTCGCTTTCCTTTTTCCATGGGCGGTCAGCCTGTCGCGAATCGGCCTTTTGGGGTTTTTTTCGATGCTGGGATTTTTAGGGGTTTTGACCGTCGGCTTTATTTATGAGTGGAACAAGGGCGCACTGGATTGGGAGTAGCCAAATGAGCGTTTCCATGGATAACGCGCTCGCCTGGAACCGGGATCATCTGCCGCAGGGTTCTGCGCAGGATGCCGTCATCAAAGGCATTACGGGCGAAATTGCCGGCAAGGGCTTTGTCGTGGCCAATATGGACAAGTTGGTGAATTGGGCCCGCACCGGCAGCCTCTGGCCGATGACCTTCGGGCTGGCTTGCTGCGCGGTGGAGATGATCCACGCCTACATGCCGCATTACGATCTGGACCGATTCGGGATCATTCCCCGCGCCAGTCCGCGCCAGAGCGATGTCATGATCGTCGCCGGCACGCTGACCAATAAAATGGCCCCCGCGCTGCGCCGCGTGTACGACCAGATGCCCGAACCGCGTTGGGTCATCTCGATGGGCAGCTGCGCCAACGGCGGCGGCTATTATCATTATTCTTATTCTGTGGTGCGTGGCTGTGACCGCATCGTGCCGGTGGATATTTATGTCCCCGGCTGCCCGCCGACCGCGGAGGCGCTGGTCTACGGCATTATGCAACTGCAGAAGAAAATCCGGCGGACAGGGACAATTTTGCGTGGCTGACGAATCAATCAAGGCAGATACCGTGCTGGACGCCATCGCGGCGCTGCCCGGTGTAATGGCGGCCCGGCGGGAGCTGGGCGAGCTGGTGGTCGAAGTCTCGAAAAGCGACGCCTACGCGTTGTTCACCCGCCTGCGCGATGAATTTTCCTTCGCTCAGGTGATGGATATTTGCGGCGTTGACTTTCCTGAGCGCGCCGCACGGTTCGATGTCGTATACAACCTCCTCTCGGTTGTCCATAATCAGCGTGCCCGTGTTCTGGTGAGGGTTGAGGATTTCGCTGCCCTCACCTCTGTCTCCTCCCTGTGGCCGGGCGCTACCTGGTGGGAGCGTGAGGTCTGGGATCTGTTCGGCGTCCCCTTCGAGGGCTTGGCCGATCATCGGCGCATCCTCACCGATTACGGCTTTGAGGGACATCCGCTGCGCAAGGATTTTCCGCTTACCGGCTATGTTGAAGTTCATTATGATGATGAACAGAAAGCGGTGGTTTACGATAAGGTGAAGCTCACTCAGGAATTCCGTAATTTTGATTTTCTTTCGCCCTGGGAGGGCATGACAACTCTTCCCGGAGATGAAAAAGCACGCGGAGATCGTAAATGAGTGAGCTGGTCACCCGCACGTCTAAGACCATTGAAATTGATAATCACACCATAAATTTCGGGCCGCAGCATCCGGCCGCGCATGGCGTGCTGCGTCTCATCCTGGAAATGGATGGCGAAGTGGTCGAGCGCGCCGATCCGCATATCGGCCTCCTGCATCGCGGCACTGAAAAGCTTATCGAGTATAAGAGCTACCTGCAGGCTGTCCCGTATTTTGACCGTCTGGACTACGTCTCGCCGATGGCCTGCGAATATGCTTTCGCCCTGGCAACGGAAAAACTGCTGGGCATTACAGCGCCAGATCGCGCGCAGTGGATTCGCGTCATGTTCGCCGAAATCACGCGCGCGCTCAACCACCTGCTCAGCGTCTCCAGCTTCGCGTTGGACTGCGGTGCCCTAACCCCCGGCCTGTGGGGTTATGTGGAACGCGAGAAACTGCTCGAATTCCACGAAGCCGTCTCCGGCGCGCGCTTTCACTCCAACTATTTCCGGCCCGGAGGCGTCGCCAAGGATCTGCCGGCCGAACTTGCGGATGATATCGCGGCCTGGACTGAAACCTTTCCAAAATTCATTGACGACATGGAAGCCCTGCTCACCGGCAATCGCATCTGGAAGCAGCGTGTTGTCGATATCGGCGTGATTTCGGCTGAAGACGCCTTGGCCTGGGGCTTCTCGGGGCCATGCCTGCGCGCCTCCAATGTTGCCTGGGATCTGCGCCGCGCCCAGCCGTATGACAAATACGGTGAAGTAGAGTTTGACATTCCAGTCGGCCGGCATGGCGATTGTTATGACCGCTATCTCGTCCGCATCGCCGAAATGCGTGAAAGCGTGAAGATCGTCAAACAATGCCTGCAAAAAATGCAACCTGGTCCAATCAAAATTCAGGATCATAAAATCGCGCCCCCCACCCGTGCGGCGATGAAGCAGTCGATGGAAGCGCTGATCCATCACTTCAAGCTCTACACTGAAGGCTACCATGTCCCCGCCGGCGCAACCTACACGGTGGTCGAAGCGCCCAAGGGTGAGTTTGGCGTCTATCTGGTGTCGGATGGCACAAACCGTCCCTACCGCTGCAAAATTCGCTCAACAGGGTTCTCGCATCTTCAGGCCCTTGAGGCCCTTGCAAAAGGCCACATGCTGGCCGATACGGTGGCGATCATTGGCTCCCTTGATATTGTTTTTGGTGAGATCGACCGGTGAATACACATACAGAGCCGACAGATTTCGTTTTTGATGAGATCGCGCAAGCGGCGGCCACCAAGGCGATAGCCCGCTACCCGGCGGGCAAGCAGGCCAGCGCCGTCATGGCGTTGCTGGACATTGCGCAGCGGCAGATGGAACGGCTGACCGGCTCGGCCTGGGTCCCCCGCGCGGCGATGGATGTGATCGCGCAGCTCTTGGGCATCGCATCCGTTCGTGTGTACGAAATGGCAACGTTTTATACCATGTACAACACCAAGCCGGTTGGTAAATTCCACCTGCAGGTCTGCACGACGACACCATGCTGGCTGCGTGGGTCGGATGAAGTCGTCGCCTCGTGTAAAAAAGTTTCAGGCATTGAAGATTTCGGCCAGACCAGCGCGGATGGCCTGTTCACCATGACGGAGGTGGAATGTCTCGGCGGTTGCGTGAATGCGCCGATTCTCCAAATCAACGATAATTACTACGAAGATTTGGATGCGACGCGGACGGAAGCTTTGCTGAATGGCCTGAAATCAGGCGCGCCGCTGCCGCCCGCGGGCTCCAGCATCGGCCGCCAGGCTTCGGCGCCGGTAACGAATCAAACAGCCTTGCTGAACAACGCCAAGCTGGTGGAATGAGATATGCTGAACGACGCTGATAGGATCTATCAAAATCTCTACGGCCAGCAAGATTGGCGGCTTTCCGCCGCCCGCGCGCGGGGAGACTGGAATGGCACGGCCGATATTCTCGCGCGTGGCCGGGATGCGATTATCGAAGAGGTGAAAGCATCCGGCATGCGCGGCCGTGGCGGCGCGGGTTTTCCAACCGGCATGAAATGGTCCTTCATGCCCAAGCAAAGCGATGGCCGCCCGTCCTATCTCGTCGTCAATGCCGATGAGAGTGAGCCCGGAACCTGCAAAGATCGTGATATTATCAGGCACGAACCACAAAAATTGATCGAGGGCTGCCTGATCGCGGCTTTCGCCATGGGCGCGCACACCGCCTTCATCTATATTCGCGGTGAATATTATAATGAGGCGGCGCGTCTCCAGGCCGCCATTGAAGAGGCTTACGAAGCTGGGCTGCTCGGCCAGAACGCCGCCGGTTCCGGCTGGGATTTTGATCTCGTTCTGCACCGTGGCGCGGGCGCCTATATCTGCGGCGAAGAGTCAGCTCTGCTGGAAAGCCTTGAAGGCAAAAAGGGCATGCCGCGGATGAAACCGCCATTCCCCGCCGCCATGGGGCTCTATGGCTGCCCGACCACCGTGAACAATGTCGAGTCTATCGCCGGCGTTCCGACGATTTTGCGCCGTGGTGCTGCCTGGTTCGCGGCTCTGGGGCGCCCCAAAAACACCGGCACCAAAATTTTCTGCATTTCCGGCCATGTCAACCGTCCGTGCAATGTTGAAGAAGAACTAGGCATTCCCTTGAAGGATCTGATCGAGAAGCATGCCGGTGGCGTGCGCGGCGGTTGGGACAATTTGCAGGCCGTCATCCCAGGTGGCGCCTCCATGCCGATCCTGAACAAGGAAATGTGCGAGACCCAGCTGATGGATTTTGATTCGCTGGCGGCTGTCCGCAGCGGTCTGGGGTCGGGCGCGGTCATTGTCATGGATAAGTCAGCCGATGTGGTGAAAGCCATCTGGCGCCTGTCTAAGTTTTTCAAGCATGAAAGCTGCGGCCAATGCACCCCCTGCCGTGAGGGCACGGGCTGGATGATGAGAATGATGGATCGCATCGTGCAGGGAAAAGCCTCGATGGCGGACATCGCCTTGATGGAGCAGGTCACCACGCAGGTTGCGGGCCATACCATCTGCGCCTTTGGCGACGCGGCGGCCTGGCCCATCCAGGGCTTGATGCGCGCTTTCCGCCCCCTGGTTGAACAGCGGGCAACGGATTATAAGCCGCCCCAACCACTCGCCCAGGCGGCGGAGTAAACCATGGCAAAAGTCACTGTTGACGGCATCGAAGTCGAAATCGCGAACGGCTCCTCGGTCTTGCAGGCGGCCGAAGCGGCGGGCAAGGAAATCCCGCGCTTCTGCTATCATGAGCGTCTCTCGGTCGCCGGCAATTGCCGCATGTGCCTGGTTGAGATTGAGAAAATCCCCAAACCTGTCGCCTCTTGCGGCCAGCCCGTGGCCGATGGCATGGTCATCTTCACCGATACTGAAAATGTGCGCAAATCCCGCCGCGGCGTGATGGAGTTTCTGCTCATCAACCACCCGCTGGATTGCCCGATTTGCGACCAGGGCGGTGAATGCGATCTGCAGGATGAAGCCGTAAGCTACGGCCGGGACACTTCGCGCTACGACGAAAACAAGCGCGCCGCCGCCCAGCCGGACTGGGGTCCGCTGGTTAAAACCACGATGACCCGCTGCATCCATTGCACGCGCTGCATCCGTTTCTCCACCGAAATCGCCGGCGTGCCGGAGCTTGGCGCCACGGCGCGCGGTGAGAACATGCAGGTCGGCACCTATGTCGAGAAAGCGCTGAGTTCCGAACTTTCCGGAAATCTGATTGATCTTTGCCCAGTCGGCGCGCTCACGTCCAAGCCGTATGCCTACACCGCCCGCTCATGGGAGCTGCGCAAGACTGACAGCGTGGACATACTCGATGCCGTCGGCGCCAATATCCGCATTGATGCACGCGGCGCGGAAGTGCTGCGTATTCTGCCGCGCCTCAATGACGATGTGAACGAAGAATGGCTCGGCGACAAATCCCGCTTCTCGGTTGACGGCCTGAAGCGCCGCCGGCTGGATCGCCCCTGGCTGCGCGAGAACGGAAAACTTCGCGCGGCAAGCTGGGAAGAAGCCTTCGCCGCCATCGCGGACAAGATAAAAACCGCCGCGCCGGATCGTATCGGCGCCATTGCGGGCGACCTTGCCGATACGGAGAGTCTGCTTGCGCTGAAGGAAATGTTCCAAAGCCTGGGCTCACCGAACCTTGACTGCCGGCAGGACGGCGCGGTGTTTGATACCGCGCAGCGCGGCTTCTATCTTTTCAACACCAGCATCGCGGGAATTGAAGAGGCTGACGCGCTGCTCATCATCGGCAGCAACCCGCGCCACGAAGCCCCGGTGCTCAACGCGCGCATCCGCAAACGCTGGCTGGCCGGCAATTTTGAAGCCGGCCTCATCGGCGCGCCGCATGACCTCACCTACGCCACCGCCCATATCGGCCTGGGACCTGATGCCATCACCTCATTGCTCGACGGCACGCATCCTTTCGCTGAAATTCTGAAAGCGGCGAAAAAGCCGATGCTCATCCTTGGCGCCGGCGCACTGGCGCGGCCTGATGGCGCGGCCATCCACGCCGCTGCCTGGAAGCTCGCCGTGCAATTCGGCATGTTGAACGACGACTGGCACGGCTTCAACATGCTCCACCACGCCGCCGCCCGTGTCGGCGCGCTGGATATTGGCTTCCTTCCCGGCCCTGGCGGTAAATCGACTGCCCAAATGCTCGGCGGCGGCACCGACATCCTCTGGCTCCTGGGCGCTGACAGTTTGGATATGCAAGCCATCGGCGCGGACACTTTCGTAATCTACCAAGGGCATCACGGTGATGCCGGCGCCGCCCGGGCTGACGTGATTCTCCCAGGCGCCGCCTACACTGAAAAAGACGGCACGTATGTGAACACCGAGGGCCGCGTGCAGCAGGGCTTCATTGCCGTCAAACCGCCTGGGGATGCGCGTGAGGATTGGCGCATTCTGCGCGCCATCAGCGCCTATATGGGCCACGCCCTGCGCTATGATACTCTGCAGGAATTGCGCGCGCATTTGGCGCAAGCCTATCCAAGCTTTGCACTCACCGGTGAGCTGCGCCGCCTGGCGGGAACGAATCTCACGGCCCCAGCCGGTGATCCTGCCGCGGTCAGCGCCGCGCCGTTTGCGCCGGTATTGAAAAACTATTATCAGACCGACCCGATCAGCCGTGCCAGCCCCACCATGGCCGCCTGCGTCGCCGCCCATTATCCCGCACTGGCGGAGGCCGCCGAATGAGCGCGTTTTTCCATACCGACATCGGCATCATCATTCTCACCTTGCTTGAATCCTTGGCGATCATCGTCCCCTTGTTGCTCGGCGTCGCCTACCTCACCTGGTTTGAACGTAAGGTGATGGGCGCCATCCAGCTCCGCAAGGGGCCTAATGTCGTGGGCCCCTTCGGTCTCTGGCAGCCATTCGCCGATGCCATCAAAATGCTGTTCAAGGAAACGATTTTTCCCGCCGGCGCTGATAAAATTCTCTTCACCATCGCGCCGATGATCACTTTTGGTCTGGCTGTCATAGCCTGGGCGGTCATTCCGGTTAATGACCATTGGGCGGTCGCCAACATCAATGTCGGCATTCTCTACCTGTTCGCTATCTCCTCGCTCGGCGTTTACGGCATCATCATCGCCGGCTGGGCCAGCAACTCAAAATACGCTTTTCTGGGCGCCCTGCGCAGCGCCGCGCAGATGGTTTCCTACGAAGTTTCGATGGGCTTCGTCATAGTCACCGTATTGATGTGCGTCGGCAGCCTGAATCTGAATGATATCGTCCTGGCGCAGCGGCATGTCTGGTTTGCAATCCCGCTTTTGCCCCTTTTCGTCATTTTCTTCATCTCCGGCCTGGCCGAAACCAACCGCGCCCCGTTTGACCTTGCCGAAGGTGAAACCGAAATCGTCGCCGGCTTCTTCGTCGAATACAGCGCCATGACCTTCGCGCTGTTTTTCCTCGGCGAATACGCGAACATGATCCTGATCAGCGCGATGACCACAACCCTCTTCCTGGGCGGCTGGCTCTCTCCCATCCCCTTCGCGCCGTTCACGCTCATCCCCGGCGTATTCTGGTTTCTGTTGAAAATCCTGGTCTGCCTGTTCGTCTTCGTCTGGGTGCGCGCCACCCTGCCGCGTTTCCGCTATGATCAGATCATGTCCCTGGGGTGGAAGGTGTTTCTCCCCATTTCACTTATCTGGCTTGTGCTCACCGCCGGCTTCCTGGAAATTTTTGGAATGCTCCCCCATGCTTGAGGTTTGCAAATGACACGTTTAAGCCGGATGGCGTGGGGGCTGGTGCTGTGGGAAATCCTTTCCGGCCTGGCGCTGACTTTGCGGTATTTCTTCAAACCCAAAGCCACCATCAACTACCCGTTTGAGAAAAACCCAACCAGCCCGCGCTTCAAGGGTGAGCACGCACTGCGCCGCTACCCGAACGGCGAGGAGCGCTGCATTGCCTGCAAATTGTGCGAAGCCGTCTGCCCCGCGCAGGCCATCACCATCGAGGCCGCCCCGCGTGAGGACGGTTCGCGCCGCACCACCCGCTATGACATCGACATGACCAAGTGCATCTATTGCGGTCTGTGCGAGGAAGCCTGCCCGGTTGATGCCATCGTGGAGGGACCGAACTTTGAGTTCGCCACCGAAACGCGCGAAGAACTGTTATACAACAAGGCTAAGCTGCTTGATAATGGCGACCGGTGGGAACCGGAGCTGGCGAAGCGGCTAGAACTAGACGCGCCGTACCGGTGAGAGTCCAAGCATGATCATAAATCTCATTTTTGATGTTTTCTCCCTGATCCTGCTGGGCTCAGCGGCGATGGTGGTGACCAGCCGGAACCCCGTGCATGCGGTCTTGTTCCTGATCCTGGCCTTCATCAATGCCGCCGGCCTGTTTCTCCTGGCCGGGGCTGAGTTCCTGGCGATGATCCTGGTCATCGTCTATGTCGGCGCCGTTGCTGTCTTGTTCCTCTTCGTCGTCATGATGCTGGATGTGAATTTTTCGGCCCTGCGCGAAGGCTTCCAACGCTATGCCCCCATCGGCGCGCTGGTCGCGCTCATCCTGTTCGGCGAGCTGGCTCTGTTCGTCACGGGCTCGGCCATCTCCCCCGGCGCCGCCTCAGCCCGGCTGTTTCCCACGCCTCAGGGCATCAGCAACACCCAGGCGCTGGGCTCCCTCATTTACACAAACTACCTGGTCCTGTTCCAACTCTCAGGCGTCATTCTCCTGGTCGCGATGATCGGCGCGATCGTCCTGACGCATCGTGACCGCAAGCGCGCGAAGCAGCAGAATCTGGACACCCAGCATGCCCGCACCCCGGCGCAAACGCTCACGATGGTCTCGGCCAAGCTCGGCGCCGGCGCCCCGATGCCCGAACCGAAGAAGGAGACGCTCTAATGCTGATCCCGCTGTCGCATTATTTATTCGTTGCCGGCCTTTTGCTTGTCATCGGCGTCTTCGGCATCTTCATGAACCGTAAAAACATCATCATCATCATGATGTCGATCGAGTTGATCCTGCTTGCCGCAAACATCAACTTCATCGCCTTTTCCGGCGCGCTGCATGATATGGTGGGGCAGGTCTTCACCATGTTCGTGCTCACCGTCGCCGCGGCTGAGTCCGCCATCGGCCTCGCCATCCTGGTCATCTATTTCCGCAATCGTGGCTCGATCGAGGTCGAGGACGTGACATTGATGAAGGGTTGATATGCTCACGTTAATCGCTGTTTTTGCTCCACTCATCGGCGCTGTCCTGGCGGGCGTGGCGCGCCCGTTCATAGGCAAGCGCGCATCCATTGGCGCAAGCATCCTCTTCATGGTCGTTTCGGCCGTGGCGGGCGTGGCTTCACTGATCGCTTTCGTGCAGGGTGGTGTGCCACTGGCCCCGCTGCACGTCGCGCGCTGGATTTCCGTCGGCAGCTTCTCACCGAACTGGACCCTGCGGCAGGACGCATTGAGCCTGGTCATGGTTGCCATGGTCAGCAGCGTTTCCATGCTCATCCATGTCTACAGTGCGGGCTACATGGCGCATGACAAAACCGTTCCCCGGTTTTTCGCCTATCTCTCGCTCTTCACCTTCGCCATGCTGATGCTGGTGACAGCAAACAACCTCCTCCAGCTTTATTTTGGCTGGGAGGGCGTCGGCCTCGTCTCGTACCTGCT
The DNA here is from genome assembly GCA_021808985.1 of Pseudomonadota bacterium. GTDB lineage: Bacteria > Pseudomonadota > Alphaproteobacteria > Acetobacterales > Acetobacteraceae > Acidocella. The sequence continues at coordinate 5,154 of JAKBAQ010000006.1, read as the reverse complement.
GATCGGCTATTGGTATGAGCGTCCGGCAGCCAATGCCGCCGCCATCAAGGCCTTCATCGTCAACCGTGTCGGCGATCTCGCTTTTGCGGTTGGCATCGCGCTCACCTACTTCGTTTTCAAGACCATCTCGTTTGACAGTATTTTCGCCGCCGTCGCGGCGCATGCGGGTGATCAATACAGGCTGTTCGGCACCTCATTCCCGGCGCTGGAAGTAATCTGCACCCTCCTTTTCATCGGCGCCATGGGTAAATCCGCGCAGATTTTCCTGCACACCTGGCTGGCTGACGCCATGGAGGGCCCAACCCCGGTCTCCGCCCTCATTCACGCCGCCACCATGGTCGCCGCCGGCGTATTCATGATCGTGCGGATCTCCCCGCTGCTCAACGCCGCCCCGGTTGCGATGGATTTTGTCACCATCATCGGCGCCTCCACGGCGCTCTTCGCCGGCACGGTCGGCTGCGTGCAGAACGACATCAAGCGCATCATCGCCTATTCCACCTGTTCGCAGCTGGGTTATATGTTTCTGGCCGCCGGTCTCGGCGCCTATCCGGTCGCGATGTTCCATCTCATCAACCACGCCTTCTTCAAGGCCCTGCTGTTTTTGGCGGCCGGTTCGGTCATTCACGCAATGTCCGACGAACAAGACATCCGCCTCATGGGTGGTCTCGCGCGCAAGCTTCCCGTCACCTGGGCCGTCATGCTCATCGGCGCCTTGGCCTTGGCCGGCATCCCTCCCTTCGCCGGCTATTATTCCAAGGACGCGATTTTGGACGCGGCCTTCGGCGCCGGCACGGCCGTTGGAATGTATGGCTGGGTCTGCGGCGTCATCACCGCGGGTCTCACGGCCTTCTATGTTTCACGTCTTTTCCTGCTCACCTTCCACGGTACCTCGCGTGCGCCAAAACATGTGCAGGAGCACGTGCATGAAAGCCCGCTGGTTATGCTGCTGCCGCTGGTGCTGCTGGCCGCCGGCGCCCTGAGCAGCGGCTTTTTGCTCAAAAACAGCTTTATCGGCCCTGGCTTCGCGAATTTCTGGGGATCGAGCATTGCCGTTCCCGCCAACAGCGTGATGAACGCGCTGGCTCACCCAACGCCGGTGGCGGAATTCTCGCCGCTTCTGGCCGCCGTTTCAGGGATTTTGATCGCCGTCATCTTTTATGTTCTGGCGCCCTCGCTTCCCGCGGCGCTTTCGCAGAACCTCGGCGGCCTGTATCGCTTTGTTCTCAACAAATGGTATTTTGACGAGCTGTACGATGCTGTTTTTGTCAAACCCGCCTTGCGCCTCGCAAAATTCGTCTGGCACTTCGGTGATGAACAAGTGATCGACGGTGTCCCCAACGGCCTTGCGACCCTCACGACAGACGCCTCCGTGCAAACAGTCAAACTGCAAACCGGCTCAATCGCGCTTTATGCTTTCGTCATGCTGATTGGTCTGCTTGCCTTCGTCAGCCTCTTCCTTTGGGTGCGATAACCATGAACCAGACCGGTTTTCCCATCCTCTCGCTCATCACCTTCTTGCCGCTGGCGGGCGTTGCCTATCTCGCCATGCTGCGTGGCGAGGAACCGGCCGTGGCGGCCAAGGCGCGTATCGGCGCCCTCGTCACAAGCCTGGCCGTTCTGGCTATCGGCATTTATCTCTGGACGGCTTTTACCCCCTCTCAGGCCGGTTTCCAGTTCGTTGAGGTTCTGCCCTGGCTTTCCGGGCTTGATGTGCAATACCGCATGGGCGTTGATGGCATCAGCCTGTTCCTCATATTGCTGACCGCTTTCCTAACCCCCATAGCCGTCCTTTCCAGCTGGTCCATCACCAAGCGCGTCCGTGAATTGATGATCGCCTTCCTGCTGCTGGAAACCATGACGATCGGCATGTTCGCCGCTCTGGATTTTGTGGTGTTCTACATTTTCTTCGAGGCCGTGCTGCTCCCGATGTATCTCATCATCGGCGTCTGGGGCGGTGAGCGGCGGATCTACGCCGCGGTCAAGTTCTTCATCTTCACCCTGGCCGGTTCGCTGTTCATGCTGCTGGCCCTGGTCTGGCTGTGGCACAATGCCGGCACCACGAATATCGTGACCCTGCTGCACACGCCCATCCCGCCAACGGCCCAGATGTGGCTGTTCGCCGCGTTCCTGGCCTCCTTCGGCGTTAAAGCCGCCGTCTGGCCATTACACACCTGGCTGCCTGACGCGTATAATGAAGCCCCGATCCCCGGCACCATCATGCTGGCGGCCGTCCTCTCCAAAATGGGCGCTTACGGCTTCCTGCGCTTCGCCGTGCCCATGCTTCCGCAGGCCGTCACTGCCGCCGAACCTCTCATGTTCACGCTCGGCGTCGTGGCCGTCATCTATATCTCCTTCGTCGCCCTCGCGCAGACCGACATGAAGCGTATGATCGCCTATTCCTCCGCCGCGCACATGGGCATCATCATTATCGGCATCTTCACCGTCACGGTTGAAGGCATCGAAGGCGCGCTGTTCCAGATGCTCTCGCACGGCATCGTTATCGCGGGCTTGTTTGTCTGCACCGGCATATTGCTCTCGCGCGGAGAGCCGCTCACGCTCTCGCGCCTCGGCGGGCTGTCGGCCAGAATGCCGGTCTACGCGGCGCTGCTCATGCTGTTCGCGCTGGCCAATGTCGGCCTGCCCGGCACCTCCGGCTTTGTGGGAGAAATCCTGGTCATCGTCGGCGCCATGAAGGTGAATTTCTGGGTCTCGCTGCTGGGCGCCGCGGGCATGGTGCTTGGCGCCGCCTATATGCTCGTGCTGTTGCGGGCCGTGCTTTTTGGCAAAAGCCGGCCCGACCTTGCCCCCCTGGCCGACCTCAAACCCGGCGAGTACGCCATGCTTCTGCCCCTGGCCGCCATGGTGCTTTGGCTCGGCATTTATCCCGGCAGTTTCACCCATATGTTTGACGCATCGGTGAACGCCATGGTGCAGGCACATATCGCCGCTCTCACCCCCCATACGGCGCTTGCTATGGTGACCAAATGAACCCCTTGCTCCTTCCTCTCGTCCCCGGCCTGCTGCTTGGCTTGGGCGGCATGGTCCTGCTGCTCGCCGGCGTGCTCTCCAGGCGTGACAGCACCAGCCCGATTACCTATGGCGCCATCCTGCTCCTGGCCCTTGCGGCGGCTTTCTCCTTTGCCGCGCCCGATACCCTGCTCTTCGGCGGCCTGCTGAAGACCAGCCTCTTCACCCGCTATGCCGATGCGATGGTCTATCTCGGCGCCGTGGCGGCCCTGCTGCTGTCCCTGGATTATAACCGGCGTGAATCCATGGCCCGTTTCGAATTCCCGATCCTGGTCCTCTTCGCGGTCCTGGGCATGGTCGTGATGGTTTCAGCGGCTGACCTCATGAGCCTTTATGTCGGGTTTGAGCTGCAATCGCTGGCGCTCTACATTCTCGCCGCCTCGGCGCGTGATTCCCTGCGTTCAACGGAAGCAGGCCTGAAATATTTTGTCCTGGGCTCACTCGCCTCCGGCCTGCTCATCTATGGCATTTCTCTGGTTTATGGTTTTTCGGGCACCACCAATTTTGCGTCCCTCGCAACCATTCTGGCAACCGGCGCGGGCTACGGAACCATCATCGGCATCGTCTTCGTCCTGGTGGGCCTCGCCTTCAAAATCTCCGCCGCTCCGTTCCATATGTGGATACCGGATGTCTACGAGGGCTCACCAACCCCTGTAACGGCCTTCTTCGGCACGGCGCCCAAAATTGCCGCCATGGCGCTGCTGCTCTCCGTCCTGCTCGGGCCATTCGGCCACCTGCTCGCGCAATGGCGGATGATCATCGAAGCCCTCAGCATTCTCTCCATGGTTCTGGGCGCGCTCGCCGCCATAGGCCAGAAGAACATAAAGCGGCTTTTGGCCTATTCCTCCATCGGGCACATGGGCTACGCCCTCATGGGCTTGGCTGCGGGAACACTGGCCGGCGTGCAGGCGACCCTGATCTACCTCGCGATTTACCTCGTAATGTCCTTCGGCGCCTTCGCCTGCGTCATCGCCATGCGCAGAAAAGGCCAGGCCGTTGAAACAATCGCCGACCTCGCTGGCCTCTCCACCGAGAATCCCGGCTTTGCCCTGGCGCTGGCCATTTTCATGTGGGCCATGGCGGGCATTCCGCCCCTCTCGGGCTTCTTCGGCAAGCTCTATGTCTTCTCCGCCGCCATCAATGCCGGCCTCAACACCCTGGCCATCGTCGGCGTGGTCACCAGCGTCATCGGCGCGTTCTACTATCTGCGCGTCATCAAGGTGATGTATTTTGACGCTGGAACCCCCGGCTTTGACAAAACCGCCGCCGGCGTGCGCTTCGTCATGCTTTTCGGCGCTCTCGTCACCTGCCTGTTCGTCTTTGTCCCCGGCCCGCTCGTCGCCGAGGCCAATGCCGCCGTGAAAGCCCTGATTGGTTGATATCCTGGCGGCTTGAGACCTATGACGAGCTAGCCTCAACCTCCGATCTTTGCACCGCGCGTGCCAAAGCAGGAGAGGCGGAGGGCCTCGCCGTGCTTGCGCACAAGCAAACAGCGGGGCGTGGCAGCCGCGGGCGCAACTGGCAGGCGCCTCAAGGCAATCTCAACCTGTCCATTCTGCTGCGCCCAACCCTGCCGGCCGCCCAGGCCGGCTTTTACTCATTGCTGGCGGGTATCGTGGCCGCCGAGGCGATCGAGACGTTCTTTGCCCCCCCCACCATGCTGAAATGGCCCAACGATATACTCCTGGGCGGCGCCAAGCTGGCCGGAGTGCTGATCGACGCAGCCCCAAACGGCCAAAAGCTTGACTGGCTGGTGATCGGCATCGGCATGAACCTGCGCTCCGCCCCGGAAATCGCCGGTCGCGCCACAACCTCCCTTGCCGCCCATGGGGTTACGCTTGCCCCGCTGGACATCACAAACGCCATTTTAGCCGGCTTTTCCCGCTGGCATGGCGCTGATGTCCAGGCAATCCACGACGCCTGGCTGCGCCGCGCCCACCCTCTTGGCACGCCGCTGGAGGTCAAATCGGCCCACAGCCACCAAACCGGCACCTTCGCCGGCCTCTCGCCCTCGGGCGAATTGCTGTTGCAGAGCAATAATCGTATCCACCAGATAAGCACGGGCGATGTCATGCTTGGCCTGGCGTGAGGAGGGTAAAATGCTTCTGGTGATCGACACCGGCAACA
>JAKBAQ010000167.1 GCA_021808985.1 Pseudomonadota bacterium | reverse complement strand
CGGATGGGCGGGCGCGGCGCCCGGCGCGGGCGCCAGGGTGAGCGACTGGGTGGCGCCTGAGGGGTCGGTGAGTTCCAGCACGCCGGAGAGCGGCTTGTGGCCGGGCGCCAGTGTGAGGCCCAAGGTGAGGCCGGTGGCGGTGAAGGCGAGGCGCTGCGGCGCGCCGTTGTTGAGCATGCCCGGCGCGGCGGGGAAGAAATGCGCGGCGGCGACCTGCGCGGCGGTGGGGCCGGTGAGGGTGAGCGTGCCGTCCGGCGCGATGGTGGCGGGGAAGGGCGAGGGGATGGTTTTGGGGCCGGTGAAGAGCGCGGCCTCGGGCGCCGGGCCGCCGGAGAGCGGCAGGGTGAAGCTTGCATGCTCGGGGATGCAGATGTTGGAGCAGACCAGCCAGGACGCGCTGGCGCTGAGGGATTGTCCGGCATCATGCGCCATGAAGGGCAGCAGCACATTGCCCGAGAGCACATAGGCGGTGACGGGGCCCTGGTGGAATAATTCTGGCGGCGGGAAGCCAAGCGGGCCGAAGCTGGCGGGCGCGGCGGCGGCGATGCTGGGGGGGAAACCGGCGTCACCGGGGTTGGACCAGTATATGTGCCAGCCGGGGGCGAGCTGGAATTGCAGCGCGAGCTGGACATCAGGCCCGGTGTTGGCCGCGGAGATGAGGCGGACGGAATCTCGCGGGGAGGTGAAGACATTGCTGGCGGCCCCGAAGGCCAGGCCGGGGATGAGCAGGAACAGCAGGAGCAGGGCGCGCATGGGGGGAATATCGCACGGTTGGGCTTGTGGTGGTATCCGGGGGCGATGACCGACGATTTACCTGTGAATGATGTGCTCCCGGCGCTGCTGGAATGCTTGCTGGGGCAGGCGAAAAACGCCGTGCTGGTGGCGCCGCCCGGCGCGGGCAAGACCACGCTGGTGCCACTGGCGCTGCTGCGCGCCGGGGTGGGAGGCAAAATTCTGCTGCTGGAGCCGCGCCGGCTGGCGGCGCGCGCGGCGGCGCAGCGCATGGCGGGCATGCTGAGCGAGGAAGTGGGGCGGCGCGTGGGCTTCCGCACCCGGCTGGAGAGCGCGGTTTCGGGCGAGACGGTGGTGGAGGTGATCACCGAAGGGCTGCTGACCAGCCGGCTGCTGGCCGATCCGGGCTTGAGCGGGGTGGCGCTGGTGATTTTCGACGAGGTGCATGAGCGCGGCCTGGAGGCGGACCTTGGCCTGGCGCTGGTGCTGGATTTGCAGCGCACCTTGCGCCCGGAACTGCGGATATTGGCGATGTCCGCCACGGCGGAGGCGCAGAAGATCGCGGGGCTGCTGGAGGCGGCGGTGATCGAGAGCGACGGGCGGATGCATGAGGTGGCGGTGAGCCACAGCAAGCGCGATATTCCCACCGCGCGGGAGCTGCCCGAGGCGGCGGCGAAGGCGGTGCGCGAGGCGCTGGTGGCGCATAAGGGCGATGTGCTGGTGTTTCTGCCGGGCATGGCGGAGATACGGCGCACGCAGGCGGCGTTGCAGGGCGCGCCCGCGCTGGTGCTGCCGTTGCACGGAGATTTGGCGCCGGCGGCGCAGGATTTGGCGTTGCGCGCGCATGAGCAGCGCCGGGTGGTGCTGGCGACCTCGATCGCCGAGACGTCGCTGACCGTGCCGGGGGTGAGAATTGTGATCGATGGCGGGTTTCGCCGCGCGCCAAAGCTGGATGTGGCGAGCGGGCTGACCCGGCTGACCACCTTGCGGATAAGCCGCGCGGCGGCGGTGCAGCGGGCCGGGCGCGCGGGGCGGCAAGGGCCGGGGGTGGCGATACGGTTATGGTCGGAGGCGCTGCACCGGGGGCTGCCGGGGTTTGAGACGCCGGAAATTCTGGAGGCAGAACTCTCCGCGCTGGAGCTGGCCTGCGCGGCCTGGGGCGAGAAAAGCGAGAGCCTGCCGTTTGTGGACGCGCCGCCGCCGGGAGCGGCCAAGGTGGCGCGCGCGCTGCTGGAGGAGCTGGGCGCGCTGGAGGCCAGCGGGCGGATTACCCCGCTGGGGCGCGAGATGGCGCGGCTGCGCGCCGCACCCCGGCTGGCGGCGATGATGCTGGCCGGGACGAGCCGGGGCGAGCGCGCGCTGGCGGCGGATATTGCGGCGATTTTGGAGGAGCGCGATGTGCTGGGGCGGGATGCCTCGGCGGATATCATGCTGCGGCTGGAGGCGCTGGCGGGGAAGATAGACGGCGAGCGGGCCGGGCTGGCGCGGGTGCGCCAGGCGGCGAAAATTTACCGCAACCGGCTGGGCGTGGGGCCGGTGCCGGGGACGGGCGATGCCGGGGCGCTGCTGGCGGCGGCGTTTCCGGACCGCATCGGCCAGGCGCGGGGGGAGCCGGGGTCTTACAGGTTATCCGGCGGGGGCAGCGGCGCGCTGGGCGCAACCGATCCGCTGCGGCGGGCGCGGCTGCTGGTGGTGGCCTCGCTGGAGGCCAAGGGCGCGAAAATTCGCCTGGCGGCGGGGCTGGATGCGGAGGATCTGCCCCCCGTGCTGCGGGCGCGCTGCAAGCGGGTGCGCGAATCAGGGTTTGACCCGGCGAGCGGCGGGGTGGTGCTGCGTGAGCGGGTGCGGCTGGGGGCGCTGGTGCTCACTGACAAATATCTGCCGCCGGAGCCTGAGGAAGTGCAGGCGGCGCTGGCCAGGGCGCTGGCCACCCGGCTGGAGGCGCTGGACTGGAGCGAGGCGGCGGAAAACCTGTGCGCCCGGGTGGCGGTGATGCGCGGGGTGGACCCGGACTATCCGGATTTGTCACGCGCGGGGCTGGCGGCGGGGGTTGAGGAATGGCTGGCGCCGTATCTGGCGGGGATGAATCATCTGCGCGAGGTGAAGGGGGTTGATCTGGTGGCGGTGCTGCGGGGGATGATGACCCGCGAGCAGGCGCTGCGGCTGGACAGGGAGCTGCCCGTGGCGCTGAAACTGCCGCAGGGCGAGGTGCGGGTGGATTATACCGGGCCGGTGCCGGTGGCCGCGGCGCGGGCGAAGGCGTTCTACGGGCTGGATGCGACGCCCAGGCTGGCGGGGGGCAAGGTGGCGTTGCAGATCGCGCTGCTCTCGCCGGCCGGGCGGCCGATTGCGATCACCGCGGATCTGGCCGGGTTCTGGCGCGGCGGCTGGGCGGATGCCAGGCGCGACATGCGCGGGCGCTACCCGCGGCATGACTGGCCGGAGGAGCCTTGGAAATAACGGCGCTTGATCCGGGCCGGGGCAAAGATTAGCGTGCAAACCATGTCCAGTCTCTCCATGCACTCGCCGGTCGGCGATCTGACCCTGTTCGCGGAGGATGAAAAAATCGTCGCCCTGGAATGGGGGTGGGGCAGCCTGCAGGAGCCCTCGCCCGTGCTGGTGCGCGCCAAGGCGGCGCTGGAGGCGTATTTTGACGGCGAGGCCCTGCCTGATGATCTGCCGCTGAACCCGTCCGGCAGCCCCTACCGGCAGAAAGTGTGGGCGGCGCTGCGGCGGATTCCGGCGGGGCAGACGCGCAGCTATGCCGATATCGCCCGCGAGGCCGGCGGCTCGGCGCGCTCCGCCGGGGGGGCGAACGCGGCCAATCCCATCCCGATACTGATCCCGTGCCACCGCGTGGTCGGCACCGCCGGGCTTGGGGGCTATTCGGGCGGCGAAGGGCTGGTGACCAAGCGCGCCCTGCTGGAACTGGAAAAACTGGCCGGAGCCAAGAGCCGATGAGCAAAGCCATACGTATCCATGCCGTCGGCGGGCCGGAGGTGATGAAGTGGGAGCAGGTGCCGACACCGCAGCCCGGCCCGGCGGAGGCGCTGATCCGCCATGAGGCGGTGGGGCTGAATTATATCGACGTTTATTTCCGCACCGGGCTCTACAAGACCCAGCTGCCGGCGACCCTGGGCATGGAGGGGGCGGGCGTGGTGCTGGCGGTGGGCGAGGAGGTGCGCGATTTGCGCCCCGGCGAGCGCGTGGCCTATGCTGGCGGGCCGCTCGGCGCGTATGCGACGGAGCGCGTGATAAACGCTGACCGGCTGGTGAAGCTGCCGGAGAGCATCGACAGCAAGACCGCCGCCGCGATGATGCTGGCCGGGATGACCGCGCAATATCTGCTGCACCGCACCTTCAGGGTGCAGGCGGGGCAGAATATTCTGGTGCATGCGGCGGCCGGGGGGGTGGGGCTGATACTGTGCCAGTGGGCCAGCCATATCGGCGCCAATGTGATCGGCGTGGTCTCAACCCCCGAGAAGGCGGCGCTGGCGGCGGCGAACGGGGCGAAGCACACCATTGTTGGCTATAACGGGCTGGCGGCGGAGGTGAAGCGCATTACCGGCGGGGCGATGACGGCCGTGGTGTATGACAGCGTGGGGCGCGACACGTTTAACGCCAGCCTGGACTGCCTGGCGCCGCTGGGCATGATGGTGAGCTACGGCAATGCCTCCGGCCCGGTGCCGCCGGTTGATCTCAGCCTGCTCGCGGCCAAGGGCAGCCTGTTCCTCACGCGGCCGAACTTCGCCACCTATACCGCCGCGACAGCCGACCTGCGCGCCGCCAGCGCCAGCCTGTTCGAGGCGGTGGCCTCGGGCGTCGTGAAAATCCAGGTGAACCAGACCTTTCCGCTGGAGAACGCCGCCGCCGCGCATGAGGCGCTGGAGGCCCGCAAGACCACCGGCAGCACGGTGCTGCTGCCCTGAAACGGCGTACCAGTGCTTAAGGAGCTGATGCGCGCGCGCCGGTTCGCGCCGTTGTTCTGGACCCAGGCGCTGGGCGCGCTGAACGACAATATGTTCAAGAACGCGCTGGTGGTGCTGGCGCTGTTCCGGCTGGCGCATCTGGGGCCGGTGGTGGTGGCGCTCTCGGGCGGGGTGTTTCTGGCGCCTTATGCCGTGTTTTCAGCCACCGCCGGGCAGATTGCCGATGCGCATGAGAAATCCGGCGTGATCCGGCTGGTGAAATTCTGGGAGCTGGGGCTGATGGCGCTGGCGAGCCTGGGGTTTTTGAGCGGGAGCTTCAGCGTGCTGCTGGCGGTGCTGTTCGGGCTGGGGGTGCAGGCGGCGTTCTTCTCGCCGCTGAAATACGGGATTTTGCCGGATCATCTCAGCGAGCAGGAGCTGGTGGCGGGCAACGGGCTGGTGGAGGCGGGCACGTTCATCGGGATTTTGCTCGGCACCGTGCTGGGCGGCGTGCTGCTGCTGCTGCCCGATGGGGCGCTGGCGGCCTCGGGCGCGTGCCTGGGCGTGGCGGCGCTGGGAATTGTAGCGGCGTACCGGATTCCGCCGGCGCCAAGCGTGCAGCCGCAATTGCGGCCGGGGTGGAATTTCGCCGCCGAGACCTGGGCTCTGGTGCGCCTGGCGCGGGAGAACGCGCCGGTGTGGTTCGCGATTTACGGGATAAGCTGGTTCTGGGCGGTGGGGGCGACGCTGCTGGCGGCGTTTCCCACCCTGGCGCGCGCGCTTTTGCACGCCGATGGCCATGTGGTGACGCTGATGCTGGGCGTGTTCGCCGTGGGGGTGGGGGTTGGCTCGCTGGCGGTGGCGCGGTTCGTGAGGGATGCGGCGCTGCTGGCCTATGTGGCGGCGGCGGGGGTTGGGGTTTCAGTGTTCACCGCGGATTTTGCGTTCACCGCGCTGCATGCGGGGCGGCTGGGCACGGTGGCGGCGGTGCTGGGGTGCCTTGCCGGGTGGCATATGCTGGCCGATTTGCTGCTGCTGGCGGTGTGCGGGGGGGCGTTCTCGGTGCCGCTGTATGTGCTGCTGCAGGAATGCTCGGCGGCCTCGCACCGGGCGCGGATGGTGGGGGCGAATAATGTGATGAACGCGCTGGCGAGCGTGCTGGCGGCGGGGCTGACGGCGCTGCTCTACGCCAGGGGGGTGGGCGCCCCGGCCGTGCTGCTGGGCGCGGCGGCGGGGAATGCGCTGGTGACGTGGTGGATTTTCCTGACCGTGCGGCGCGGCGCGGCCATGAGCGGGCGGCGCGTTTTTTGATTTGACAGACCGCGCGCCCAGGGAGGCAGACTGGGGCATGCGGTTTTTGCTCCTGCTCGTGGTGTTTTGCGGCCTCGCCGGGCCGGGCTGGGCGCGGGATTATTACTTCAACGCATCGGACGGCACGCGGCTGCATTATAGCGAAGTGGGGCCGAAGGGTGCGCCGGTGATCGTGTTCGTGCCGGGATGGACCATGCCGGGGTGGATTTTCGCGCCGCAGGCCCGCTATTTCAGCCAGCATTACCGGGTGGTGGAGTTCGACCCGCGCGGGCAGGGGCGATCAGAGGTGAGCCGGGACGGGTATGACCCGGTGCGGCGCGGGGAGGATATCGGCGAGCTTCTGGACCGGCTGCCGGGGCGGGTGGTGGTGGTGGGCTGGTCGCTCG
>JAKBAQ010000166.1 GCA_021808985.1 Pseudomonadota bacterium | reverse complement strand
CAATGCCACGAAACTCTTGGTGCCCGTGGCCAGCGCGACGGCGGCGGCCAATATGCCCCAGGTGATGGCGATGCGCGCCAGCCAGACCCGTCCGCCCAGGCGGTGCATCATGATATTCGAGGGAATTTCATTCAACACATAGCCGATGAAGAAAATGCCGGCGCCGAGGCCGAATGCCTGGGCGGTTAAATGCAGGTCGCGGCTCATGGTAAGGCCCGCCACGCCAACATTGACACGATCCAGGATCGCGAAAAAATACAGGCCAGTCAGCAAAGGCAGTATGCGCTTTTGCGCCTTTGATGTGGCGGATAACAAAAGGTCATTTGACACGTAACGTCCCCTTTTTGATTTTTTGTCCTGCAAACGCCGTGCTTGCATCTCGCGCGCTTCCGATGTTTTGTTTGGCACATCGTCCGGGTTTGAGGACATGAATGTTGAACCGGTTTTTCTGCTCAGGACAAGGGCAAGTTCAGCCCGATATGAAAGAATGATTGATTGCCGCCGTTTTGTCCGGCAAAGCCGTATAAATAGCGGATGACCAGTGTCGCGGCATGGAATTTGTAGCTGACGATGGGGCCGGCCGAGGCGTGCATGTATTGGTCTCCCACGCCGCCGGCATTGATGACTTGTTGGCCGAATCTTGTATCATTGGTGAATTGGCGCGTATAGTTTCCGACCACGCCGATCTGATAACGGCCAAACCAGTGCGCGATCGTCCAGTCGAGATAATAGATGTCACCCGAGTGGTAATGTGTTTTGGGGTCTGTGCCGTTGAAATCAAAGCTGTTGTTGAGGGTGATGTTCCAGCCATTTTTGAGATACGAGTAGGCGAGATTGGGTTCAAGGACCCAGTAATGATTGGCGCCGGAGATGGGCGATGAAACGTAGCCGGTTTTGGGGCTGTAATTGGCAATGAAGTCACCGTCGGGCAGGTAGATTGATAGACCCTCGGAGACAAAATTGCCTTTGCCAAGCGGCCAGGACAGGATTTCGGGCGTGAGGATTGTGTTGTAAAGCCCCATGCTGTAGCTGGAGGAATGGCCGATATTGTCGGCATTCACGAGATTATAGTTGAATGGCTGAATGATTGCGGCGCCATAGCTTGCCCCCAAAATCCGCCAGCCTGGAACATCCAGCAGCCTTACCGCGCCTCCCGCGCCCGCGAGTTTGATGCCGGTGTTCTGGCCTTCGCCATTTACCACGGTGCCGCTTGAATAATAAGTATCAATATTGGCGTATATGCCGGCCGGCGGCAGCGCGCCGGCGGGCGCGCCGGTGGTTGCGCCCGGCTGCATGGGCGGGCGGGATTCCAATGCCGCCGCTTGTTGAACCAGCGCCAGCGACGCGGCTCCAGCCGCGAGTGCAATTACGAGCCTGCTCGATTTCATCACCACTCCTACCCTTCTATAAACTTTAGTAAATTTCTTGGCCTTTAAAGTTCCTGCGGGAGAGATGCATTGCATGTGCAGCCGTTGCAGCAGGAAGCGGGCTGAACATAGGCGGGGCAGCGGCGGTTAAAAAAATGCTTTTTTTTGGCGATCCATACCATAACGATATGGGTTGCCGGCTGGGGCTGCCCGCGGGATGGCGCGGGGACAAGCCGCCCGGCCCGTTGCGCGGCGTGACAGATGAAGCAGGCGCGTGCCTGCGCGGCGGCGCAACGCCACGGGAGCAGGCAGCTCAGCCCCGTCCGCGCCGCGCCGGATAGCGCCGGTTTTCCGCCCGCCGTGCCATGCCAGGCCCATTGACGCGGCGCGCTCTTGCTTGGCAGCACGGGGCATGGCCCGCCTATCGCCCCCTCCCGCCAGACCGTCCAGGCCGAAACCTGCCCCGCCTGCGCCACGGCGCGCCGCGGTTTTGCTCCGAGGGCGGCGATATGCCCGCGCGGCTGGGTTTTTCATGCGCTATCTCACCATCGCCGCCATTTGGGGGGGCGCGGCCATGGGGCTGGTTGGCCTCTGGTTCACCTGGGACATGCCAAACCCCGCCACCGCCGTTACCAGCGCGCGCCGCCCCGCGATCATGCTGCTGGACCCGGCGGGGCATCTCGTTGCCCGGTTTGGCGATGTTTCGGGCAGGGTGGTGCTGCCGGGGCAGCTGCCGCCTTATGTGCCGGCGGCGTTCATCGCCATCGAGGACCGGCGGTTTTATGAGCATGGTCCGTTCGACCTGCAGGGTATTCTGCGCGCGGGGGTTTTTGACCTGTTTCATCGCCGCATCGCGCAGGGTGGCTCCACGCTGACGCAGCAGGTCGCCAAGACGCTGTTTCTCACCGACCAGCGGACCATGCGCCGCAAGGTGCAGGAGGCGTTTCTCAGCTTCTGGCTCACCCGGCATTATTCGCGGGCGGATATTCTGGGCATCTACCTCAACCGTGTTTATCTGGGCGAGGGGGCTTATGGCGTGGATGCCGCGGCGAGGGTTTATTTCGGCGTGCCGGCGGCGCGGCTGAGCCTTGCCCAGGCGGCGATTCTCGCGGGTTTGCCCAAGGCGCCCTCCAGCCTGAACCCGCTCGCCAACCCGCAGGCCGCCGCCGCCCGCGCGCTCCAGGTGCTGGATGCCATGCTCGCCACCCGGGCCATTACCCCCGATGAGGAGAGCCAGGCCGAGACGCAGCTGGCCGATGCGGCTTCGCCCACCTCGCGCACCTCCTGGTTCGCGCTCTGGCTGATGCAGCAGCAGGGCGGGGCCATTCCGGAGGGGGAGGATGTGACGCTCGACACCACCCTCAATGCCGGGCTGCAGACCGTGGCGGCGGCCGCGCTTGACAGCACCATCGCGCTCAAAGGGGCGGCCATGCATGTCTCCCAGGGGGCGGTTGTGGTGCTGGATGCCCGCACCGGCGCGGTGCGCGCCCTGGTGGGCGGCGTGGGCGACCGCGAGGGCTATGACCGCGCCGTTCTCGCCCGCCGGCAGACGGGTTCGGCGATCAAGCCGATTGTGTGGCTCGCGGGGCTGCGGGCGGGTATGTCGCCCTCCGATACGGTGTTCGACGGCCCGCTTTATCTGCACGGCTACCATCCGCATGATTATGAGGCGACGTATCGCGGCAATGTTTCCATGACCGAGGCGCTGGCGGACTCCATGAATACCGCCGCGATCAGAATCCTGTTGCGCGCGGGCGGGGCGCGGCGCGTCATCGCCGTGGCGCGCCTGCTTGGCCTTGATGATGATTTCCCTGATGATGCCACCATGGCGCTTGGCTCGGGCGGGGTTGGCGTGCTGCAGCTGGCTGGGGCTTATGCCACCTTCTTCAACGGCGGCAACAGGGTTACGCCTTATGGCGTGACGGCCATAAACGGCGTGCCGGTTGCCAACCCGGCGCCCGTGCCGGTGGTCAGCCCCGTTCAGGCCGAGGCGGTGGCAGGTATGATGCGCGCGGTTGTGACCGGCGGGACAGGCACGGCGGCCTATATTCCCACGCTCTTCACCGCCGGCAAAACCGGCACCACGCAGGATTACCGCGACGCCTGGTTCGCCGGTTATGCGGGGGGGGATATCATCGTCGTCTGGCTGGGCAATGATAACGACACACCCACCAACAAGGTGCTGGGCGGCACGCTGCCGGCGCAGATATTCAAGACCATCGCGATGAGCCTCGGCGGCGCCTGAGGCGCGGGCTTCAGCCTTTTACCGTGGTGCCGGCGCCGTCCGTCACGCTCACGCGGGTTGGAATGCCCCGTGCCACGGTCGCGCCCACCGTGCAGAAGGACTCGAACTGGTCCAGCACCTTCTGTAAATGGCTGATGCTCGCGGCCGCCGCCGTGAAATGGATGGCGATTTCCAGCTGCTGCACGCGCATGCGGTTGGTCTCGTCCCTGCCCACCGTGGCGGTCGCGGTGGTGCTGATGGGCCCCGGCGCCTCGTGGAATTTATGCATCGCGAAATGAAAGCTGGAGGACATGCAGGCCCCCACCGCCGAAAGCAGCAGCTGAACCGGGCTTGGCCCCGCGGCGGCGCCCAGCGGCGGCGGTTCGTCAGAGGTGAGTGCGGGCAGATTTTCGCCATAGCTGTGTGAGAACTGAAAATTATCCACCTGCCGCAGGGTGATGCTGTGCGCGTCTGTCATGCTGGTCTCCAGGTTTTGAGCGGTTTATCGTGAAGGGGCGTCCGCGCCGCGCCGCCATTTTCCCGCGCTGGGGCATTGCCCAGGGCCAGCCGCGCGAGGCCGGCGAACAGCAGCGCCTCCAGGATGATGTAGGTGAGGCAGGCGGCGGCGTTGTGGGTGATGATGAGGGGAAAGACGTAGACAGCCAGGAAGAGCGCCAGCAGCGGGGTGGAGAGGCGCATCCGCCGCGTGGCCATCCAGTCCACGGCCAGCAGCATCGCCGGGGTGAGGAATACCGTGTCATAGACATAGTCATGCGGGGCGGCGAGCGCGGTGCCGGCCAGCAATGCCGCCACCGCCAGCCGGTAATCCGCCCGGCGGAAGCATAGCCATGTGATGAGCGCGATTGCGATGCCGCCGATAATCTGCGCCGCCAGGGCAAGGTTCGGCGGTGCGTGCAGGTCCAGCGCGGCGGCATTGATGGTCGCCATGAAATGCGACAAATGCGCGGAATTTGTCGTCATCACCTGCTGGTATCGCGGCAGCGCCCGGAGCCAGGCCCGCCACAGGCCGAGGGGGAACAGCAGCAGCGAGGCCGCGGCCAGGCCCAGGGCGGTGAGCATGCTGGTGAGGATGGCCCGCCAGTCTGCCCGCGCGAGCAGGGCGATGGGCACCAGCACGCCGAGCTGGGGCTTGAGAGTGAGCAGCCCGAATGCGAGGCCCGCCAGCATGGGGCGGCTGGGCAGCCAGGCAAACCCCGCCACCAGCAGGGCGGTGCCGAAAAACGCGGTTTCTCCGATTGTGGCGTTGAGCAGCGAGGCGGGGGCCAGAATGAGCGCCAGCAGCGCGAAGGCGCGCAGGGGCGGGCGGAACATCGCCCAGCCGGCCCCGGCCAGCAGGGCGAGGCCGGCCACGGTCCACACGGATTTGGCGGGGCCGATGGGCAGATGCCCGAGCCAGGCGATCATCGCCAGAAAGCTCGGCGGGTAAGGGCAGGGGTAGAAGCCGGTGAAGCCTGGCGCGGTGGCGTGCTGGAACGCCTGCAGGCGGGTGAAATCATAAATCCCCGTGCCGGGATGCAGCAGGCCGAAGCGCGCGAACGACCAGATGCCGAAAAAATCCTCATGCAGGTCGGGGCCGAGCCAGCCGATCCGGGCCAGATCGTTAAGCCCCACCGCCGCGCAGGCCGCCAGCACCGCGTACAGGCACCATCGCAATGCCCGCCCGTTCAGATCCCAGCCGGGCTGCGCCGGGTGCAAATGCTTAACGCCCCATTGCGGTCAGCATGAAGCGGCGTTTCAGCCGGGGCATCCGCTCCACGCTCGCCAGCCCTACATCCCGCGCCAGCCGCAGCAGCGGATTGTTGGTGGAGAACAGGCGGTCCAGCGCGTCGGTGGCCGCCAGCATGAGCATGTTGGCCGGGCGCCGCGCGGCCTGATACGCCGCCAGGATTTCGGGCGTTCCGCAGTCAGCGGCTGGGGCCAGCAGCTCCACCAGGGCGATTGCGTCCAAAAGCCCGAGATTGAGCCCTTGTCCGGCGATCGGGTGTATTCCGTGCGCGGCGTCGCCGATCAGCGCCAGGCGCGTATCGTAATATCTGGCCGCGTACATCGCGGAGAGCGGGTAGGTCCACCGCCGGCCCGCCAGCTGCACCGCGCCCAGATGCTCGCCCAGCCGCTTGCGCACTTCGGGCAGGAAGCGGGCGTCATCCATCGCCGCCAGGCGCTTCACGGTTTCGTGCCGGTCGGTGAAGACAATGGCGGAGAGGTTGGCGTGGGCGGGGGTGCCGGTCATCGGCAGTTGGGCGAACGGCCCGCCGGGCAGAAAATGCTCCAGCGCCACGTTGTTGTGCGGCTGCTCATGCGCGATGGCGCAGACCACGGCCGATTGCCCGTAATTCAGCCGGGTTATGGGTATGCCGGCCTGGCCGCGCTGCTGCGAGCCCCGGCCATCGGCCGCCACCACCAGCCCGGCGGTGAAAACCTCGTCGCCCACGGCCACGCGCGCGCCATGCGCATCACGCGACACCTGCGCCGATGCGGGCGCGCGCAGGGTGATCTGCGGCGCCTCATGCAGCCGCCGGTTGATGGCGATGCGCAGGCTGCGCGCCTCGATGATCCAGCCGAAGGCGCTGTCGCTGACCTCGGCGGAATCAAAATGCAAGCGCAGCGGCGAGGCTGGGCGGCCGACCTTGCCGTCCGTCACGTCAATTTTTGCGATGGGGCAGGGGGCGAAGGGCAGCGCGTCCCACAGGCCGCCAATGTCGAGCAGATGCCGGCTGCCGGCCGCGAT
>JAKBAQ010000165.1 GCA_021808985.1 Pseudomonadota bacterium | reverse complement strand
TCGCGCTGGGCAGCCCGGGCGAGCTGCGCCGCCATGAGCTTGGCGGGCAGCTTTTTGAGCTGGAATGCCCGACGCTGGGCGCCACCCTGGCCGCCGTGCGCCAGGCGCCAGGGGTGATAGAGGCCGCCATTTTCGCGGACAAGCTGCATGTGCTGCTGCGCGCGGGCGGCGGCGGCGAGGCGCTGCTGGCGCATCTGGCGGCGCTGGGGCTGGCGGCCGGGCCCATACGCGCCATTGCGCCCAGCCTGGAGGATGTGTTCGTGCAGCTGGTCGCCCGGCGTCAGGAGGCTCGCCCATGAACCCGCGCCGCGTTCTTGCCATTGCGTACAAGGAGGCTTTGCAGGTCTGGCGCGACCCGCGCAGCCTGGCCATCGCGCTGCTGATGCCGCTGATGCAGATGGTGCTGCTGGGCTATGGAGTCAGCCTGGATATCAAGCATGTGCCCTTGTGCGTCTATGACCAGGAGAACAGCCAGGCGAGCCGGGGGATTGTGCGGGATTTCACGGATTCCGGGTGGTTCAGGCTCGCCGCCGTGCTGAACAGCGACCATGACGTGCGCGCCGCGATGGACAATGCCACCTGCATCGGCGCCCTGGTGATTCCGGTGAACTTCTCGCGCGTGCTGGCGCAGACCGGGCAGGCCCAGGTGCAGATGGTGTTTGACGGCACGGATGCCAACACCACCAATATCGCCTCCGGCTACGCCCAGGGGGTGGTCGCGCAGATCGACGCCGCCTTCTCCAGCCGGTGGGACGCGCTGCACGGCTACCACCCCTCCGGCGTGGGCGGCATAAACCTGCAATCGCGCGTCTGGTTCAACGAGACGCTGGACAGCCGCAATTTCATCATCCCCGGCGTGGTTGCGATCATCCTCGCGCTGGTGGGGGCGCAGCTGACCTCGCTCACCATCGCGCGGGAGTGGGAGCGCGGCACGATGGAGCAGCTGATTTCCACCCCGGTCAGCTCCGCGGAGCTGTTGCTGGGCAAGCTCAGCCCGTATTTCCTCATCGGCCTGCTGGACGCCGCCTTCTGCCTGCTGGCCGCCGCCTTCTGGTTCGAGGTGCCCTTCCGCGGCAGCGTGTTCACGCTCATTCTCACCACCGCGCTGTTTGGCATTGTCGTGATGGGCATCGGCTATCTGCTCTCGGTGCGCATCCATAACCAGCTGGGGGCCAGCCAGATCGCGCTGATGGTCACCATGCTGCCGATCGCCATGCTCTCGGGCTATACCTTCCCGCTGGACCAGATGCCGGCCCCCATCCGCGCCATCAGCCTGCTGGTTTATGCGCGCTACTATGTCACCATCCTGCGGGATGAATTCCTCAAGGGCAGTTCGCTCACCGATATGGCGGGGCCGATCGCCGCGCTGCTGCTCTATGCCGCCATCGTGCTCTGGCTGGCCGCGCGGGCCTTCCGCAAGCGGCTGGATTAGCGCCATGCTGGACCGCCTCTATGTCATGTTCATGAAGGAGTTCCTGGAGCTGAAGCGCGACCGGTGGGCGATATTCCGGCTGGTCGTGCCGCTTATTTTGCAGGTGGTCATCTACGGTTATGCCGCCACCTTCACCATCAGCCATGTGGCCACCACGGTGCTGGACCTGGACCACAGCGCCGCCAGCCGCGCGCTGCTCTCGCGCTTCTATGCGACCGGGCGGTTTGATATCGTGGACATGGCGGCGAGCCAGGCGCAGGTGACACACGATATCGATACCGGGACGGCGACGGTCGCCATCATCATCCATGCCGGGTTCGCCCGGCGGCTGTTCAACGGCCAGAGCGCGCCGTTGCAGGTGGTGGTGGATGGCACCAATTCCAACACCGCGCTCATCGCACTTGGCTATGTCAGCCAGATCGTCTCGCGCTTTCAGGCCGGGGAGATGGCCAGCGCCTGGCCGCGGCCCGCCACGCCGCCGGGAGGGGTCAGCATTTCGCTGGAGCAGCGGCCCTGGTTCAATGAGGGGCTGAACGATGTGTGGTTCTTCATCCCAGGGGTCATCGGCACGCTCACGCTGATGCAGGTTGTCAGCCTCACCGCCTTTGCCGTGGTGCGCGAGCGGGAGCTGGGCACGCTGGAGCAGATCATGGTCAGCCCGATCCGGCCGTTCGAGTTCATATTGGGCAAGACCGTGCCGTTTTTTTTCATCGGGCTGGGGGATGTCGCCCTGGTCACCATTTTCGGGACGGTGTGGTTCGATATTCCCTTTGTCGGCGATCCGCTCATCCTGCTGCTGGGGGCGACGCTGTTTCTGTTCGCCGGGGTGGGGCTGGGCTTGCTGCTCTCCACCTTCTCGCGCACGCAGCAGCAGGCCTTCGCGCTGAATTTTTTCTTCATCAACCCGCTGTTCACGCTCTCGGGCTTCGCTTTTCCCATCGCGGCGATGCCGCGGGCGCTGCAATGGTTCACCATGGTCAATCCGCTGCGGTATTTTCTCGTGGTCGTGCGGGCGGTTTTTCTCAAGGGCGTGGGGGTGGGCGTGCTCTGGCCGGACCTGGCGGCGCTGGCGGCGCTGGCGGCGGGCATGCTGACCATCAGTGTCCTGCGCTTCCGTAAATCCTTGGATTGAATGGAAAAATCCGTTAAAAAGCTTTCAGCCTCACAAACCAGGAGTGCCAGCATGACGCCCGATCCGACACCGCGCGATTTGCCGCCGCCCAACCGCGAGGGCGGGATGCCGCTGCGCGATGCGCTCAACCGGCGGCATTCCACACGCAGCTATGCGGCAAGGCCGGTCAGCGAGCAGCTGCTCTCCGACCTGCTATGGGCGGCCTGCGGCATCAACCGCGCGAACGGCGACCGCACCGCCCCTTACTGGCGCCATGTCATGATCATGGATATTTATGTGGCGATGGCTGATGGCGCCTGGCTCTATGACCCGGCGGGGCACCGTTTGCTGCCGCATCTGGCCGAGGATATCCGCGCCGCGACGGGGCTGCAGGATTTCACCGGGGATGCGCCGGTGGATCTCATCTATGTCGCCCATGGCGAGCGCATGGGCGTGCCGGAGGTGGAGCGGCGGCTTTATGCCTCGGTCGATGCCGGGTGCATCGGGCAGAATGTTTATCTGTTTTGCGCGGCCGAGGGGCTCGCCACGGTGTTCCGCGGCGCCATTGAGCGCGAGAAGCTTGCCAGGACGCTGAAATTGCAGAAGGAGCAGTTTGTCACCTTCGCGCAGACGATTGGCTATGCCGTGTAAATTCAAGCAAAAATCCAAACCGGGCCGTTGCGCGCCGGGGGCTGAAAACGAAGTGAGGAAACAATAAATGTCCACAGAGACACGCGCCGTTCTTCCCGTGCTGGCCGTTGCGCCCGCGCTGCTGCGCCGGCCCGCCAATTTGGCCGCGCTCACCTTCAAGACCACCGCCGAATGCCCGCCGATGGATGGCTTCACCGGCCAGAAGCGGGCGCTGGATGCCGTGCGGTTCAGCAGCCGGGTGAGCAAGCCGGGGTTCAATCTGTTCGTGATCGGCGCGCCGGGGGCGCGGATGCAGCAATCGGTGGAGACCATGCTCGGCGCCGCCCGCGCCGACAGGCCGGCGCCATCGGACTGGGTTTATGTGCATAATTTCGCCGCGCCGCACCGCCCCGTGGCCATCGGCCTGCCGGCGGGGCGGGCGCCGCTGTTCCAGAAGGCGATGCATGAGCTGATAGAGGATTTGAAGGCCGCGCTGCCGATGGCCTTCGAGAGCGAGGACTACCAGAAGCGCCGTGGCGCGGTGGATGAGGTGTTCCAGAAAAAACAGGCCGACTCCTTCACCGCCCTGCGCGACAAGGCGGAGGCCGCGCAGCTGGTGCTGCTGCGCACGCCGCTCGGCTTCGCCTTTGCGCCGGCGAAGAACGGCACGGTGATTTCGCCGGATGAATTCCGCACCTGGGATGAGGCCAAGCAGCGCGAGGTGCAGAAAACCATCGAGGCGCTGGAGCCGGAGCTTGAGCATATCATGCACCAATTCCCCGCCTGGGAGAAAGCCCGGCGCGAGGCGGTGCGCAAGCTCAACCGGGATACGGCCAGCCTCACCATCGCGCCGCTGATAGAGGACGCCAAGGGCAAGTTCGCCGATCTGGCGCAGGTTGGCGCGCATCTTGATACCGTGCGGGCCGATCTGGTCGAGAATATCGGCATGTTCATCGTGAAGCCCGAGGGCGAGGAAGCCGCCGCCGCCAGCGCCATGGGGCCGGGCGGGCCGTTTGACCGGTATGAAGTTAATGTCATGGTCAGCCATGACGCGACGGCGACCGGCGCGCCGATTGTGCAGGAGCCGCATCCGACACTGGGGCACCTGACCGGGCGGATTGAGTATATGTCGCAGCAAGGCGCGCTGCTGACCAATTTCCGCCTGATCAAGCCCGGGGCGATGCACCGCGCCAATGGCGGGTATCTGCTGCTCGATGTGCGCGGCCTGCTGACCGAGCCGTTCAGCTGGCCGGCGCTGAAGCGCCTGCTCAAGCAGGGGGAGATTGTGATTGAGGATGTGAACCGTTTTCTGGGGCTTACCAGCACGGTGACGCTGGAGCCGGACCCGATACCGCTGGATTTGAAGGTCGTTCTCTTCGGCGACCGCATGCTTTATTATATGCTGGCCATGTATGACCCGGAACTCACCGAGCATTTCAAGGTTCTGGCCGATTTCGAGGATGATTTCGACCGCTCGGAGATCAACGAGATGGCGATGGCGCATATCATCGCCAACCTCGCCTATGAGGACAAGCTGCGCCCGCTGGACTGCGAGGCGGTTGGCTTGATCATCGAGCAGGCGGCGCGCATGGCGGAAAATGCGGACAAGCTCTCCCTGCTCACCGGGGAGTTGCGGGATTTGATGATCGAGGCCGATTTCCGCGCCGGCGAGGCGGGGCATGAGGTGACCGCGCGCGGGGATGTGCAAAGGGCGCTGGATGAGCAGATCCGCCGCGCCGCGCGCCTGCGCGACCGTTCGCAGGAGTCCATCCTGCGGGAGATCGCGCTGATCGACACGCAAGGGGCGCGCACCGGGCAGATTAACGGCCTGAGCGTGCTGCAGCTTGGCGGCTTCGCCTTCGGGCGGCCATCGCGCATCACCTGCCGGGTGCGCCCGGGCAGCGGCAATGTGCTGGATATCGAGCGTGAGACGAAGCTGGGCGGGCCGCTGCATTCCAAGGGCGTGCTGATTCTCTCGGGCTTCCTCGCCGGGCGTTTCGCGCTGGATACGCCGATGTCATTGCATGCAAGCCTGGTGATGGAGCAATCCTATGGCGGGGTGGAGGGCGACAGCGCGTCTTCCGCCGAGCTTTATGCGCTGCTCTCCGCCCTGGCCGATGTGCCCCTGCGGCAGGATATCGCGGTGACCGGCTCGATCAACCAGCAGGGGGAAATCCAGGCCATTGGCGGGGCCAATGAGAAGATTGAAGGGTTTTTCGATATTTGCGCCAAGCGCGGGCTGACCGGCACGCAAGGGGTGGCGATTCCAAAATCAAACGTGCAGCATCTCATGCTGCGGCAGGATGTGGTGGAGGCCTGCGCGCAGGGGCGCTTTACCATCTATGCCATCGGCACGGCGGATGAGGGGATTGCGCTGCTCACCGGCCTGCCGGCGGGTGAGCGCGGGACGGATGGGCGGTTTGCCCCGGGCAGCATGAATGCGAAAGTGGAGGACAGGCTGCGCGCCTTCGCCAGCATCCGCCAGCATTTTGGCGACTCCAAGCCGGCGGCGGCTGAGCCCGTGCCCGTGCCCGCCGCGCCGCCGCCGGTGAAGCCATGAGCAACGCCGGCGCGCCGTTTAAACGCATTGTCGTGGACCTGCATTGCAGCGGCTGCGACCGGTTGATTGTGCAGCAGGCGGCGGAATTCGCGCGGATGCTGCGGCTGGAGCTGTTTGGCCGCTTCTTCGCCGACCCTGGCCCCGCGCGCCTCGCGGCCTTGCCCTTCGCGCGTGAGTTCCGCCCCGGCGAGCGGGCCTGGGCGCCGCTGGAGGGGGGCAATGTATCGCGCGAGCTGGCCTTCGCCATTGCCGCGGCGGAGCGCTTGTTTCAGCAGATGTCGGCTGCCGCGGCCATTCCACGGCGGTTTGTGCTCGTGCATGACCAGGATGTGCTGGAGCGGCCGGTTGATGGCAGGGAGGAGAGCATCGCGGTTATCCACCAGAGCGGCTATGCGGGCGAGCCGTTTGACCAGATGCTGGAAACCGCGTTCCAGACCGCCGCCAGCGTGCTCATTTTGCCCGGCGGCGGCGGGGTTAAGGCTGGCCCGATTCTCGCCGTGGCCAATGGGCCGGATGATGTGGCCGTGCGCATAGCCGCCGCGCTGGCCCATGCGGCTGGCGCGCGGCTGGTACGGCTGGATGCCCAGGCCGGCACCGGGGCGCAGGTGCCGGAGGCGCG
>JAKBAQ010000164.1 GCA_021808985.1 Pseudomonadota bacterium | reverse complement strand
GGCGAGGCGGAACAGCTGGATTCCACCCTGCTCTATCTGCTGGCGCCCGGCTCGGAGATGGTGACGGGCGTGACCATCAAGGTTGATGACGCGCAGATGCAGCGCTGAGCGGGGCGCGGGCCTTGATGCCAAATTAAAAATTCATTGAGCGGTTGACGAGTTTTTTGATCCGTCTACCTTGCGGCGACAAAAACAATCCATTGCGGGGGAACATGAGCAGCGACCAAGTGTTCGACTATGTGATCGCCGGCGCCGGCGCGGCGGGCTGCGTGCTGGCTTACCGTCTGTCGGAGAATCCGGCAAACCGCGTGGCGCTCATCGAGGCGGGCGGGTCGGACAAAAATCTGTTCATCCAGATGCCCAAGGGCCTCGCCAAGGCGATGACCGATCCGGCCAGGCTGTTCGTGTATGCCGCCGCGCCCGAGAAGGGCAACGCCTTCCGCCCGGAATTCTGGGCGCGCGGGCGGCTGATGGGCGGCTCCAGCTCGGTCAACGGCATGATGTATGTGCGCGGCCAGCCCGCGGATTTTGACGAGATCGCGGCGGTGAGCAGCGATGACTGGGCGTGGAAGCATATCGGGCCAGCCTACAAGGCGCTGGAGGGGCATGAGCTGGGCGAGGGCGAGACGCGCGGCGGCGGCGGCCCGCTGAGGGTGACGCTGGCCGACCGCAAAAGCGCGCTCACCGAGGGGATCATCGCCGCCTGCGCGGCCATGGGGCTGCAGCCCAGGCAGGATGTGAACGCGCCGCAGGGCGATGAGACGGTGGGCTACGCCTCGCGCACCATCTATAAGGGTGTGCGGCAAAGTGCCGCCACCGCCTTCATTGATCCGATTCGCGGCAAGCGCGCGAACCTCACCATCCTCACCGGCGCGCTGGTGGACAGGGTGGTGTTCGAGGGCAGGCGCGCCACCGGGCTGCGCGTGCTGGAAGGTGCCGCCAAGGCGCCGCGGGTGGTGGCGGGTCGGCAGATCATCCTGTGCGGCGGCGCCATGGCCTCGCCGGGCATTTTGCAGCGCTCCGGCATCGGCCCCGCCGCGCTGCTGCGCGGCCTCGGCATCGCGCCGCTGGTGGACAGCCCCGATGTGGGGCGGAAGCTGCTGGAGCATCGCGGTATCATGATGCAGTGGCGGCTGAAGCCTGAATATGCGGCCCTTTCGGAGAACCGGGCATTTTCCGGCCCGCGCCTGCTCGCCAATGTGCTGCGCTATCTGCTGTTCAAGGCCGGGCCGATGGGCTCCGCCGCCTATGAGCTGGGCGCGTGGCTGCGCTCGGGAGCCGGGGCCAGCCGGCCGGATGTGCAGTTTCTGCTCGCCCCCTTCAGCTTTGATTTCGAATCCGGCCGCACCAGGCTGGAGAATTTTCCGGGCTTCCATCTGGTCGGCTACCCGCTGCGCCCGGTCTCGCACGGCACGGTGAATATCCGCAGCGCCAACCCCGAGGAGATGCCCGAGCTGCACCCCAACTATTATACCCAGGGCGAGGACCGCGCGCTGATGGTGGCGACCGTGAAGCTGGGCAGGCGGATGGCGGAGCAGGGGGCGCTGAAGCGCTTCATCGCCGCTGAAACCTATCCCGGCCCGCAGGCGCAAAGCGATGAGGAGATCATCGCAGCTTACGATCTCTACGGCAGTTGCGGCTACCATGCCGTGGGCTCCTGCCGCATGGGCAATGATGAAGCCAGCGTGGTGGACCCGCAATTGCGCGTGCGCGGGGTGGAGGGGCTGCGTGTGCTCGATACCTCCATCATGCCGCAGATCCCCGCCGGCAACACCAACGGGCCCACCATGGTGATGGCCTGGCGCGGGGCCGATATCATCCTGCGCGGCGCCTGAAGGGGCGCTCCGGCGGGGATGGTGTTATGTAACGCTTCGATTAATTTTACTTTCTATTTTTAATTAATCGTATATTTAGTATATTTACTGCCCCCGACGCCTGTGATAAATAATGGCGGCATAGCGATGCATAAGCCGCGGCGCGCCAAGGGGCCGCGAAAAAACAAACTGGGAGATATAAAAATGTCCACCCGACGTATCAGCCGGCATTTCAAGCCTCGGATCCTGCGCTCGACCGTTCTGGCCGGGCTTGGGGTTGCAATCGGCCTTGCTCATCCCGCCCACGCGATGACGTATTATGCGGGCGATTTCACGATCAATCTGCAATCCACGCTTGGCTATAACGTGGGCCTGCGCACCGCGCCGGTGGACTATGCCATGCTGAGCAGCAACACCGATGACGGCGACCGCAATTTCCGCACCGGCGTGTTTGAGAACCGCGTGCAGACGCTGGAGCAGCTCGGCATCTCCGATGGCGACTACGGCCTGCGCGCCAGCCTGCAGGCCTGGCTGGATACGCCGTATCTCGGCCGCAACAAGAACAATTCGCCCAGCACCTTCAACAGTTACAATGTCTCCTCCACCGGGTTTCCCTCCGCCACGGTGGCCAATGAGGGCCGGCGTATCGAGATGCTGGCCGCCTTCGTCTATGGCGCTGAGCATTTTGACAATGGCAGGCAGAAGCTCTCCTGGCAGATCGGGCGCCAGACCATCACCTGGGGGCAGAGCCTGTTCACCCTCAGCGGCATTTCCGGCCTGCAGGCGCCGGTGGATTTTTACGCCGCCGAGACATTGGCGAACCCGCAGGCGCAGTCCTTGTTCCTGCCCACTGGCGCGGCCCAGGTTGCTTATGATTTCGGCAACGGCGTGCAGCTCATGGGCTATTGGCAGTTTGAGTATGAGCCGGACATTTTGCCTGGCGTCGGCTCGTATTTCTCATCGGCTGACATTGTCGGCCCCGGGGCGCAGCGCATCCTCGCCTCGCCGGTGGTGAACGGCCAGGCCTATTCGCTGTTCCGCGGCCCGGATGTGCGCCCCCCCAACGGGCTGGACCAGTACGGCCTCTCCGCCTATGCGGCGTTCGGCCAGTATAATTTCGGGCTGTATTATGTTCACGCCATTCCCAAGACGCCGGGGGTGGAAACCTACGCCCCGGCCTTCTTCGCGCCCACCGCGCAGGGGCTGGAGGTGGGGCAATACCGCATCTACTACGCCAAGCCGGTGGATGCTTACGCGGCCAGCCTGTCCACCGTTTTTGACCAGGTGAATCTGGCCAGCGAGCTTTCGCTCCGCACGGGCCAGCCGCTCTTGAGCACGCCGAGCTATGGCGGCGCGGTGAGCTATAACGATCCGCTATATGCCGAGGGCACGGTGATGAATTTCCTCGTCAACGGCATCTACATCACCCCGCCACTGCCGGTCTTCACCAATGGCGGCACGCTGGAGGCGGAGCTGGTGCTCAACGACGTGCTCGGCGTGACCAAGAACAAGGCGGCGCTGGTGGCGGGGCATACGCGCGACGGCGGCTCCTTCGATGTCGCCTGGACCCCGCAATATTTCCCGCGGTCTGATCTCGAGGTGGATTTTCCGGTCTCCTACAACGTGAACTTCCAGGGTGATTCCGAATTCTCCGGCCTCAATGCCGGCACCGCCACCATCGATGTCGGTGTGAAGGCGATCTACAAGGCGAATTTCAATTTCGGCATCACGTATCAGCGCTACGCGGGGCCGCCAAACCGGCAGGCCAATATCGACCGCGATTACGCCGAACTCTACTTCCAGAAAACATTCTGATAACAAGATGAGGAATCCTCCGACCATGAACCGCCGCAATCTGCTGCTTGCCGGTGCCGCCTGCCTGGCCGCGCCTTCGCTCATCACCGCCGCCCGTGCCCAGAGCGCGCCCGATGCCAGCGCCCTGGGCGGCGATGATTTCACTCCCTTCGGCGCCGAGCGCGCCGCCAGCAAGAGCGGGCTGGTGCCGGCATGGGCGGGCGGCGTGAGCACGCCGCCCGCCGGGTGGGAGCCGAGCATGTTTCCGCCGGATCTGTTCGGCGGCGAACAGCCCTTGTTTTCAGTGAGCGCTGATAACCAGGACAAATATGCGAGCCTGATGTGCGATGGCCAGCGTGAGATGTTCAGGCGTTTCGGCGGCGATGGTTTCCGGATGGATGTGTATCCGGCGCACCGCACCGCCTGCGCGCCGCAATATGTGTATGACAACACCAAGCTGAATGTGGCGCGGGCCCAACCCGGCGCGGGCGGCCTGGTGTATGGCATTCAGGGCGCGGTCTGCGGCACGCCCTTCCCGATTCCCAGCAGTGACCCCAACGTTGCCGGCGCGCAGATCATCTGGAATCATCTGCAGCGCTGGGGTGGCGCTTATCTGTTCACCAACGAGTCCAACTATGTGGTGGGCAGCGGTACGCGCACGCTCACAACGCTCGTCGCCTTCTGGATGCGCGCGCCATATTATGTCGAGGGCACGACACCGGAAGAATACGCGGCCCACAACATCTATCTTGACGAATATGTCGAGAACCTGGCGCCGCCCAACCAGGTGGGCGGCAAGATTTTGGCGAAATATTCCTCCAACACGCAGGTGACGCCGGATACCGCGTTTGAATATTTGCAGGGGCTGGGGCGTGTGCGCCAGCTGCCCGGCACGGAATATGACATTCCGGCATCGGAATATGATGACGCCGCGAATTATGACGAGATCTGGGGCTGGAACGGCGCGCTTGACCGTTACAACTGGAAGCTTCTGGGCAAGAAGGAAATGATCGTGCTGTATAATCAGCACAAGATGCACATGTCGCAGCCGAACGACGTGATGGGACTGAAATTTGTCAATCCTGACCTGACACGCTACGAAGTTCACCGCGTGTGGGTGGTGGAGGCGCGCCTTGCGCCCGGCAAGCGGCATGTGGAGCCGCTGCGCCGGTTCTATGTGGATGAGGATACCTGGGCCGTGCTGGCCACGGAAGCCTATGACGACCAGAATAATCTGTGGAAGTTTGGCCAGACGATCAACCAGTGCCAGCCGGACCTGCCGGGCACCCGCATGAATGGCAACTGGCTGACAAATTTCCAGGCCGCCAATTACCTGTTCGAACTGCCGTTCTACATGGCGCCACGGCCGGAAGGCGGGGTGGTGCCCGTGTTCACGCCGATCTCGGATTCGCGCTTCGAGCAGCAGAGCATGGCCAATAGCGGCGGCTTGTGAATCCGGAAAAGGCGCCAGACATGCCGAGATTTTTGCAAATCCGCCGGTTGTTCTGGCGCCTTGCCGCCATGTTGCTCCTCTGCCCCGCGCCGGCGGGCGCGGCCACCGGCTATTATGCGCTGGACCATGCCGCCATCGCGGTGAAGGACCCGGCGCATACGCCGCTCATCGCCATTGCCCGCGCCGGCGGCGCGCTGGTGGCGGCGGGGCTGCATGGCACCATCGTGGTCTCCACCGATAACGGGCAAAGCTGGACCCAGGCCAAGGTGCCGGTGGATCTGACCCTCACGGATCTTTACTTCACCTCGCCGCGCGATGGCTGGGCGGTGGGGCATTATGGCACCATCCTGCACAGCACCGATGGCGGGCGCAGCTGGCGCGTGGCGGTGAGCGGGCTGGAGGTGATCCAGGCCGTCGGCGCGACGGCTGCTTCGGCGGCGTCCGCCGCCCCGGCGCCCGGCGTGCCCTGGGTGGCCAGCGCCGCGATCGACCAGCGCGTGGCCAGCGCCTATACCCAGGACGGGCCAAGCAAGCCTTTTTTGGCCGTGGGGATGTGCGGCGGGGCGCTGCTGGCGGCGGGCCAGCAGGACATGGCGATGCGCCGGCAGGGGCAGGGCAACTGGGCGGAATGGACCTCGAAAATAAACAACCCTGATTTCCAGAATATTTATGACATCGTGCCCGACGGCGCCTCCACCCTGCTGGTGGGCGAAAACGGTTTGCTGCTGCGCGGTGATTCCTCTTGCCGCAATTTCACGCCTCTCAGCGGGCCTTACACCGCCACGCTGTTTGGCGCGGTGCAGGCGGGCGGGCAGTGGGTGGTGTTCGGCTTGCAGGGCGAGGTTTACCGTTCAGCCGATGAGGGGGCGAGCTGGGCGCCGGTGACACTCGGCACCGATGCCGCCATCCTCGCCGGGGTGGCGCTGCCATCGGGGCGCGTATTGCTCGCCGCCGGCAACGGCAATCTTTATCTCAGCGCGCCTGATCTCTCCACCTACGCGCTGCTGCCCCAGCATGTGCCCGCCGTGGCGGATCTCGCGCTGGCCGCCGATGGTGGCGCTGTTGCGGTGGGCGCGCTTGGCGTCAGCCTCATTCCCGCCACCTCACTTCGCTAAGTTCCAAGGATTTGCCCATGGCTATTGCTCCCTCCTCGGATTCGCAGACGATTATCGAAGACCTCGCGGCCTTCGATGTTCATTCCGGCTCGCCGATGGAGCGGCTGATCTTCAACAACCGGCCGTGGATTATCGGCCTGTGCCTGCTCATCACCGCGCTGCTCGGTTTCGAGGCGC
>JAKBAQ010000163.1 GCA_021808985.1 Pseudomonadota bacterium | reverse complement strand
CAGGCCCTGCAATGCATCGCCGCCGGCCTGCCTGTCCTCCTGGAAAAACCGGTCGCGACGACCATCGAGGAAGGCCGTCACCTGCTCAACGCGGTGGAGGCGCGCAACGCCAAGGTGCTGGTCGGCCACCACCGCGCCCACAGCCCCATCATGGCCAAGGCGAAACAGATAATCGCCTCCGGCCAGCTCGGCCGTCTGGTGGCCATCATGGGCGGCGCCTTGTTCTACAAGCCCGACCATTACTACACTGACGCCCCCTGGCGGCGCGAACCCGGCGCCGGGCCGATCCTGTTGAACATGATCCACGAAGTCCATAATCTGCGCATGCTCTGCGGCGACATCACCGCCGTCCAGGCCTTCTCCAGCAACGCGGTGCGCGGCTTCGCGGTGGAAGACACGGTCTCGATCATTTTCAAATTCTCCAACGGCGCGCTGGGCACCTTCATGCTCTCAGACACCGCCGCCGCCGCCCATAGCTGGGAGCTGACAGCGCGGGAAAACACGGCATACCCCTCTTACGATGACGAGGATTGCTACATCATCTCAGGCACCAACGGCACCCTGTCCGTCCCCACCATGCGGAT
The DNA here is from genome assembly GCA_021808985.1 of Pseudomonadota bacterium. Taxonomy (GTDB): domain Bacteria; phylum Pseudomonadota; class Alphaproteobacteria; order Acetobacterales; family Acetobacteraceae; genus Acidocella. The sequence goes on along the minus strand of JAKBAQ010000163.1, from coordinate 5,794 downwards.
GAAGACCTACCCAACCCCCGAGGACCGCTCCTGGTGGAAGGAATTCGAGGTCGGCCAGGCCGGCCTGGTGCGCGACGATCCGTTAAAACATCAAATCGAACATTTCATCAAAATCATTCAGGGCGATACCCAGCCATTGGTCAGCGTGCGCGATGGCTTGCTGAACTTGCAAATCACCGAAGCCATCGCGCAAGCCGCCAAAACCGGCAAAATCGTGAACATTGAATTTTGAGCAAAGGCGAAATCATGAAAATCCTCATGCTGCACGGCATCAACCACAACATGTTCGGCAAGCGGGACCCCAAGCAATACGGCACCGTAACGCTGGCTGAAATTGATGGCCTGCTGCAAACGCTCGGCAACGAGCTTGGGGTGGAGGTCATCAGCTTCCAAACCAACCATGAAGGCGATATGTGCGAGCGCATCCACGCCGCCTATGGCGAGGGCGTCGACGCCGTGCTGATCAACGCCGGCGCCTGGACGCATTACAGCTACGGCATCCGCGACGCCCTGGCGATTCTAACCGTCCCCGTCGTGGAACTGCACATGTCCAACATCCACGCGCGCGAACCGTTCCGCCACCACTCGGTGTTCGCTGAAATCGTCTTGGGCCAAATCTCCGGCTTCGGCGTTGAGAGCTACCTCATCGCCCTGCGCGCCGCCGTATCGGCGGCCAGGGCCGCGCAAGGGCGCTGAAAACACCGCCAGCGGGGGGCGTCGCGCGCGCGCGGAATTATGTATAAACCCGGAGCATGCCGCGCATAAGCCCACGCCCCCAATGAGCATCCCCACCCCCCCGCCAGCCCGCTCCGCCGGGCCCATCGCATGGCTGGTGGCCGGCACCGCCTTCATGGAAATGCTGGACGGCACGGTCATCGTAACCGCCATGCCGCAGATGGCGCATGTCTTCAAAGTCTCCGCCGTGGCCATGAATATCGGCGTCACCGCCTATCTCCTGGCGCTGGGCGTGTTCATGCCCGTAACAGGGTGGGCGGCCGAGCGCTTTGGCGTGCGCCGCGTGTTCGCGGGCGCGGTGTTGCTCTTCACATTTGCCTCGGGCCTCTGCGGCATCAGCGGCAGCCTCTGGGCGTTCACGGCGGCGCGTGTCCTGCAAGGCATTGGCGGCGCGGCGATGGTGCCCGTGGGCCGCCTCGCCGTGCTCCGCTCCACCGCGAAGCAGGACCTCCTGCAAGCCATCGCCACAATCGTCTGGCCGGGATTGGTCGCACCGGTCCTCGGCCCGCCGGTCGGCGGCTTCCTGGTCACTTACGCCTCCTGGCGCTGGATCTTCTTCCTCAACCTGCCGCTCGGCCTGGCCGCTTTCCTCCTGGCCCTGCGGCTGTTTCCCAGCATCAAGGGAGAGCAGCGCAAACCGCTCGATCTCAAGGGCTTCCTGCTCGTGGGCGGCGCGCTCACGGCGCTGGTGTTCGGCTTCAACGCGCTGGGCCAGGCCCGCTCCGGCCCGCTTGAGCCGGCGGCGCTGCTGGCCGCGGGGGCAGGGCTGGGCGGCCTGGCGGCCTGGCACTGCAAGCGGCATGCATTCCCTCTGCTGGACTTTGCCGCGCTGCGGCTTCCCACCTACGCCATCACCATGTGGAGCGGCGCCTTGTTCCGGGTTGCCCTCAGCAGCGCGCCGTTTCTGCTGCCCCTGCTGTTCCAGACGATATTCGGCCTCAACGCCTTCATCTCCGGCGCCCTGCTGCTCAGCCTCTTCGCCGGCAACCTGCTGATGAAAACCATAACCACCCGCGTCTTGCGCCGGTTCGGCTTCCGTCAGGTGCTGGTGTTCAACGGTATGTTAGCCGTCGCATCGCTGCGCGCCTGCGCCTTCTTCACCCCGCACACGCCCGCGCGGCTCATCATCGCGGTTCTCTTCATCAGCGGCGCGTTTCGCTCCATGCAGTTCACCGGCCTGTCCTCGCTGCAATTCGCCGATGTCCCGGCCGAGCAGATGAACGGCGCCAGCACATTATCCAGCATGATGTCGCAACTAACCATGGGCATGGGCGCCGCCTTTGGCGCCCTGGCGTTGAACGCCAGCACCCTGCTGCGCGGCGGCCTGGTGGGCCGGCCAAACCTCGGCGATTTTGACAATGCCTTCCACCTCGCCGCCGCCATCGCCTTCCTGGGTGTCCTGGGCTGCCTGCGCCTTGGCAAAACAGCCGGCCAGCTCGTAAGCGGCCACAAAACACCGTGAGCCCCAGGCCAGCCGCGCGCGGCCGGCCTGAAACCTCACCTCACTGCGCGGCGGAGATTTTCTTGATCTGCGCCTGCATGGCATTCAGCAGCGCGCTCACCTGCCCGCCATTATCCGTCACCACCGAGGCATAGTCATTGCGGGTGGTAATCCGCAGGCTGGTCCCGGCCACGATCACGTCGACAATCTTCGGCTGGCCGTCCACCTCGTCCACGGCCCAGCCCACATCCGCCGGCGCCTTGCCCGGGCTGGTGATGGTGGTGTCCACCACCATGTCATTGCCCATCGGCTTCACCCCGTTCACCACGAAATTCAGCCCCTGATACGCCTTGATCTGATAGGTGATGTTGTAGGAGAGCAGCTGGTGGAACAGGCTGAGAAATTCGGCGTGCTGGTCAGGCGAGGCCACATTGATATAGCGCCCCAGCACATAATCCCCCACCTGGTTCACCGCGACGATGCTGTTCACCAGCTGGCGCAGCTCATCGGCCTTTTGCGTCGTGCTGGCGTTGCTGTTCACCACGCTCACAAGCTGCTGGCCTGACTGGGTGATAAAAGCCTTGGCGGCATCGGCCGGCACCAGCGATGCCTGCGCGAAGCTCGGCATGGCGGCCGCCACCGGCGCCAAGGCGAGAGCCCCCAGAACTAAACGGCGAAGATACATGGTTACGTCCTTAAAGTTAAAGTGCTGCGGCTACTTGCGCGCCCAGGGATTGGGCACCGGCGTATCGCGCTCGTTAATTAGCTGCATCTCTGAGTCACGACTTTGGCGATAAAGACTCCGAAATGTGGCATAAGGGTCGAGCGCCGTGGCCTTCACCTGATCAATCGGGCCGATATACGCCGCCCGGGTATTGATCAGGTGCAGCCCCGTCTGCGCATAGCCGAAATCGGTGAGCGCGCCGCTCGCCGGCGCCACCTCCATCGGCGTCGCGAAATATTCAACCGGCAGGTTCCACACATCCCGCGCGCCCGAGGGGCCGAACACCGGCAGATACAAATAAGGCCCGGCCGGCACGCCCCAAATGGCCAGCGTCATGCCAAAATCCGTATCGGTCTCCGGGTAGCCCAGCGCGCTCGCCGGGTCGAAGATGCCGCCAATCCCGATGGTCGAGTTCACCAGGAAGCGCACGAGCGAGGTGCCCGCATCCGTCGGCTTGCCCTCGAGCATGAAATTCACCCACCGCGCCGGCTCGCCGATATTGGTGATGAAATCGCCCACATGGTTGCGGATCGGCTGGGTGGTGATATCCACATAGCCCTGCGCCAGCGGCTTCATGGCATAGGTATCCAGCTTGTCGTTCACATTGTAGAAAAACCGGTTGGTGGGCTCAAGCGGGTCGTTCTGCTGCTGGTAGGCCTGGTAGTCCACCGTGTCCGTCTTCGGCGGCGGGGTGGCGCAGCCCGCCAGCAGGGTCGAGACCAGCAGCCCCGGCGCCGCCAGGCTGAATACCCGGCTGATCTTACGTTTCACGGTCATCTTCATGCAGCTCAACCTCAACTTAACCCGGCCCCCCAGGCTAGGCGGCCCCGTATGATATGTGTTGTTCAATAACGCGGCTTCAACTCATACGCTACTGCCAAAAAACACAAGGCCCAAAAGCCCGGGCATCGCGCCGCCGGCGCGCCCGGGCATGCAAAGCTTAACCGCGCCCTTGCGAAAACCCGGCGGTGCTGTCACGGAACCAGCATGACCCATTCCTCCCCCCCCGACACGCTGGAACGCTGGGCCGCCGGCGCCCGCATCGCCCCCTTGCCCGCGCGCGAGGGTGCCGCCCCGCCGACCATTTCCTTTGAATTCTTCCCCCCCAAAACCCCGGCGCTGGAGGCCCAGCTCTGGGCCTGCATCGCCCGCCTGGCCACCCTGCGGCCGCAATTCGTCTCCGTCACCTACGGCGCCGGCGGCTCCACGCAGGAGCGCACCCATGCCACCGTGCTGCGCATCGTCAAGGAAACCAGCCTCACCCCTGCCGCGCACCTCACCTGCGTTGGCGCCACGCGCGAGGAGGTTGACGAAGTCGCCCGCCGCTACTGGGATGCCGGCGTCCGGCACATCGTCGCCCTGCGCGGCGACGCCCCCAATGGCGAACCCTACACCCCCCATCCCGGTGGCTACGCCTTCGCGGCCGATCTCGTCGCCGGCCTCAAGCGCATCGCTGATTTCGAGATCACCGTCGCCGCCTACCCAGAGGTTCACCCCCAGGCCCTCAGCCCCCAGGCCGACCTTGACAATCTCAAGCGCAAGCTCGATTCCGGGGCCACCCGCGCCATCACCCAGGTGTTCTTCAACAACGAAATCTACCTGAATTTCCTGGATAAAGCCCTCGCCGCCGGCATCACGGCCCCCATCGTCCCGGGCATCATGCCGGTCTCCAACTTCACCCAGGCCGCCAGCTTCTGCGCCGCCTGCGGCACCTCCGTGCCCAAATGGATGGCCAACCTCTTCGAAGGCCTCGATGACGACATTGAAACCCGCCGCATGGTCGCCGCCGCCACCACGGCCGAGCAGGTGCGCCTGCTGCAGGCCAACGGCATTGATGAATTCCATTTCTACACGTTGAACCGCCCGGATCTGGTCTATGCCATCGCGCGGATTCTGGGTGTAAAACCCATCCCGGCATGATGAGCTATCTCGATGGCCTGAATCAGGCGCAGCGCGACGCCGTGGAGACCACCGAAGGCCCCGTGCTGGTCCTGGCCGGCGCTGGCACTGGCAAAACGCGCGTGCTCACCACCCGTTTCGCCCACATCCTGCTCAGCCGCCGCGCCTATCCCAATCAGATCCTCACCGTCACCTTCACCAACAAGGCCGCGCGGGAGATGCGCGAGCGCGTCGGCAAAATCCTCGGCCAGCCGGCCGAGGGCCTGTGGCTCGGCACCTTCCACGCCCTGGGCGCGCGCATGCTGCGCCGCTTCGCCGAGCGTGTGGGCTTAACGAGCAATTTCTCCATCCTGGACTCTGACGACCAGCTCCGCCTGCTCAAACAGGTGATGGAAGCCGCCCGCATTGACATAAAGCGCTGGCCCGCGAACGCGTTGATGGCCCAGATCCAGAAATGGAAGGACAAGGGCTTCATGCCCGGCGAAATCCCCCTCGCCGACTCAACTGATTTCGCCAACGGCAAGGCCGAGTCCCTGTACCGCGACTATCAGGACCGGCTGAAAGCCCTCAACGCGGCAGATTTTGGCGATCTTCTCCTGCTCACCGTCAACCTGCTGAAGAAAGACCAGGAAGTCCTCGCCACCTATCAGAAAATGTTCAAATACATTCTGGTGGACGAATACCAGGACACCAACCTGGTCCAGTATTACTGGCTGCGCCTGCTCGCCCAGTCGCACAGGAACATCTGCTGCGTGGGCGATGACGACCAGAGCATCTATTCCTGGCGCGGCGCCGAAATTGAAAATATCCTGAAATTTGAGCGTGATTTCCCAGGCGCCAAAATCGTCCGGCTGGAAGCCAACTACCGATCCACCGCGCCCATCCTCGCCGCCGCCTCGCATCTCATCGCGCATAATGCCGGGCGTCTTGGCAAAACCCTGCATGCCGGGCGCGCCGATGCCGCGGGCGATAATGTCGAGGTGGTGGCCCTGTGG
>JAKBAQ010000162.1 GCA_021808985.1 Pseudomonadota bacterium | reverse complement strand
CGGGAGTTTTCAGGCGAGGATTATAAAAATCATCCGCCCCTTTTTTGCAAAAAAGGGGCGGCCCAAAAAAACTTTTAATAATTTTCCATACGGGTTTTCAGGTTAGGGTGATTGATGCGCGGCAATCACGTTCTAGCCAAATTCATAAGCGTCCATGCGCAGAAACGAATATTCCGTGGAGCTGTGCAGCCGCTTCACCGCCGCGCTTGGCCCGGCCGCGCCCATCGCCACATATAGCGGCAGCAGATGCTCCTCCGTCGGATGCTCCTCCGCCCCAAACGGCGCCAGCCGCCGGTAGTCCAGCAGCGCCGCCACATCTCCCGCGCGCAGCTTCTCGTCCATCCAGTCCGAAAACGCGGTCACATCCTGCGCCTCCGGCGCGTCGATCTCGGGCATCCCCCGGCGGAAGCGCCGCAGATCATGCGTGAAGCTGCCGCTGCCCACCACCAGCACACCCTGCGCCCGCAGCGGCGCCAGCGCCGCCCCCAGCGCCAGATGATGCGCCGGCCCCAGATGCGACTGCACCGAGAGCTGCACCACCGGAATCTCCGCCCGCGGATAAGCCAGCATCAACGGCACCCAGGTTCCATGGTCCAGCCCGCGTCCAGCGTCTATCCCGGCGGCGAACCCCGCCGCGCGCAGCCCCTGCGCCACCTGCTCGGCCAGCGCCGGCGCGCTCGGCGGGGTGTAGTGCAGCGTGTAGAGTTCCTTGGGGAATCCATAAAAATCATGAATCGTATCATTGCGCGGGGGCGCGTTCAGCATCGGCGCCTGCGTCTCCCAATGCGCCGAGGCCACCAATATCGCCTCCGGCCGGGGCAGCAGCCCGCCCAGCCCGCGCAAAAAATCCCGCGCCGGTGTGTCGCTCAGCGCCGTCATCGGCGAGCCGTGGCTCAAAAACAGTGTCGGCAACATCTCCCTAGCCCTCCGCCCGCTGCGCCAGGCGGAACGCATCCGCCGGATAAGTGCCCAGAATCTTGATCTCGGTCGAGAAGAACCTCAGCTCCTCGAACGCCAGCCGCAAGCGCTCCTGCGCCGGATGCCCCTCAACCTCCGCCAAAAACTGCGTCGCGGTAAACGTGCCATTCACCATGTAGCTCTCCAGCTTGGTCATGTTCACGCCATTGGTCGCAAACCCGCCCAGCGCCTTGAACAGCGCGGCCGGCACATTGCGCACATTGAACACGAACGTGGTCATCAAATTGGGCGTATCCGGCGCCAAAACAACCGGCTCGCGCGCCATCACATAAAACCGCGTGGTGTTGTGCGCCTCATCCTCCACGTTGCGGCGCAAAATCCGCAGCCCGTGCAGCTCCCCGGCCAGCGAGGAGGCGATGGCCGCATCCTCTATGCTGTTCTTCGCGGCGATGATCTCGGCGGCGCCCGCGGTGTCATACTCCACCACCGGCACCGCCCCCAGCTCGCGGATGAGCCGCCGCACCTGCCCCAGCGCCACCGGGTGCGAGTGCACGCGCCGGATGCTGGCGATGCTCGCCCCCGGCGGCGCCAGCAGGCAATGCTCGATGCGCAGAAACTTCTCGCCGATGATGCTGAGCCCGCTCTCCGGCAGCAGCGCGTGCATGTCCGCCACCCGCCCGGCCAGCGAATTCTCCGGCGGCAGCATCGCCAGCTCCGCCCTGCCCTCATGCACCGCCTCGATCGCCGCCTCGAACGTCTCACAAGGCAGGGTTGTCATATCCGGGTAGGAGAGCCGGCAGATAAGGTCTGAATACGCGCCGAACTGGCCCTGAAACGCGATGCTGCTCATGAATAATGCCCCAAATTCCTGCGTGCCAGCTCCAAATCCGCCGGCGTGTCCACGCCAAAGGGCGCCTGCGGCACCCGCGCCGCGCCAATGCGCATCCCCGCCTCCAGCGCGCGCAGCTGCTCCAGCTTCTCGCGCTGCTCCAGCGGCGAGGGCGCCAGCGCCACAAAGCGCGCCAGCGCCGCCCGCCGGTAGGCGTAAATGCCGATATGGTGCCACAGCGCCCCCGCCCCCCAGGGCACGCTGGCGCGCGAGAAATACAGCGCCGGCGCCACCTCCTGCCCCTCGCCAAAGGCGCAGGCGCATTTCACCACCGAATCCGCCTGCGCCTCGGCCCGCGAGGCAACCGGGGCCACCAGCGTGCCGATATCATAGGCCGGGTCTTCCAGCGGGCGCAGCACCGCGCGCAGATAATCGGGCGAGACGCTCGGCAGATCCCCCTGCAAATTGATGACCACATCATGCACCCCGCCCGGGTCCAGCAGGTTCAGCGCCGCGAAAATCCGGTCCGAGCCCGATGGATGCCCCGGATCGGTCAGCACCGCCATGCCGCCCGCCGCCTCCACCGCCCGCGCGATCACCGCCTCCCCGCACGCCACCGCCACCGGCCCCAGCCCGGCCTCGCGCGCGCGCGCCAGCACATGCACGATCATCGGCAACCCGGCGATATCGGCCAGAACCTTGTCCGGCAGGCGGGTGGAGCCCATGCGGGCGGGGATGAGAATAATCGGTGTCACGGTGTCACTGTCTCGCTGATGCTTGTCGTGCCTGCCTAAATCGCTATAGGGGTAAGCGCAATTGCGGCAAATAACGAGAGGGTCAGGGTTAGGCATGAGCGGTAAAGGCAAGGACAGTCTGCTGGGCAACAAAATCGCAGCCGGTCTGCTGACCGCCGGGCTGATTTTCTGGGGTGCGAACCGCATCGCCGGCACCCTGGTGCCCGACGAGGCGCCCAAAACCCCGGCGATCAAGATCACCGCCCTGCCGACGGCCTCGGCCCCCGTGGCCGCCGTGGCGGCCGGGCTGGAATCGATCATCCCGCTCATCGCCACCGGCGATGTCGCCAAGGGCGAGGCCTTCGTGCAGCAGCAATGCTCGGCCTGCCACACCCTCACCCCGGGCGGCGCCGCCGGCGTCGGCCCCAACCTTTATGGCTTCATGGGCGCGCCGATGTTCTCCGGCAGCTTCGCCTATTCCGACGCGGTGAAAGACAAGGCCAAGGGCAACTGGAATTATGACAATGTGAACGCCTGGCTCGCCGCGCCGCAAACCTTCGCGCCCGGCACCGGCATGTCCTATCCCGGCATCAAGGACACGCAGATGCGCGCCGATGTCGTGGCCTATCTGCGCACGCTCTCCGCCACCCCCCTGCCGCTGCCAAGCGCCGCTGAAGTCTCGGCCGCCACCGCCGCCGCGGCGGCGCCCGCCGGCGCGCCGGCCAGCACCCCAGCCCCGGCCGCGGAAGCCGCGCCCAGCATTGACAGCCTCTTCGCCACGGCTGACCTCGCCAAGGGCAAAGCCCTGGTGATGCAGCAATGCGCCGCCTGCCACACCTTCACCAAGGGCGGCGCGGCGGGCGTTGGCCCCAATCTGTACGGCATCGTCGGCGCCAAGGCGTTCTCCGCGCCTGGCTTTGGCTATTCCGCCGCGGTCAAGGCCAAGGCCGGCGCCGCCTGGACCGACGACACACTGAGCGCCTGGCTGGAAAACCCGATGGGCTACGCCCCCGGCACCATGATGGCCTATCCCGGCATCAAAAACGCGCAGACCCGCGCGGACGTGATCGCCTATCTCAACAGCAACTCCGCCAGCCCCGAGAAGCTGCCTTGAACCTGGAAGCCCTGCTCGCCACCGCGGAGGCGGCGCTCGACGCCGCCGGGGCGGCCATCCGCCCGCATTTCCGCGCCGGCGTGCTGGCTGACGACAAATCCGACGAAAGCCCGGTCACCGTGGCCGACCGGCTGGCCGAGCAGACCCTGCGCGCCATCCTGCGCGAAAAATTCCCCGATTTCGGCATACTGGGCGAGGAATTCGCCGACCATAACGCCGATGCCAAATATGTCTGGGTGATCGACCCGATCGACGGCACCCGCGCCTTCATCACCGGGCGGCTCACCTTCTGCACCCTGCTTGGCCTGTTGGAAGATGGCGTCCCCATCCTCGGCTTCATTGACCAGCCAGTCACCAACGAGCGCTGGCGCGGCGGGCGCGATGTTCCCGCCCGCTTCACCGGCCCGCTCGGCGGCAGCATCGGCCCGCGCCCCCTCACCACCCTGGCGCAGGCCGAGCTCTCCTCCACCGCGCCCGAAATGTTCCCAACCGAGGCCGCCGCCGCCCGCTTCAAGCGCCTGCAAGCCGCCACCCGGCGCATCTACTGGGGCGGCGACGCCTACGCCTACGGCCTGCTCGCCCTCGGCCAGGTTGATATCGTGGCGGAATTCGGCCTCAAACCGTGGGACTGGGTGGCCCTCGCCCCGGTGATCGAGGCCGCCGGCGGCACCATCACCGGCTGGTCGGGTGAAAAACTCCGCCTGGGCTGCGACGGCACCGTGCTCGCCGCCGCCAACCCCACCCTGCACGCGGCGGCGCTGCGCGCCCTGGGCTGAGCGCGCATTCATTCCTTTTGCGCACCAAACCCGCCCAAACTGGGGTGCAAGCAAAAAATAATCCCGCGCCGCCAACGGCTTGCCCGGCATTTTCCGCCAATGCTCCACGTGGAGCGCCGGCCCTTGATCGCACCACCGCTCTCACCTAACTGAGCGGTCCAGAATTCCCGTCCATCCAGAGGATCGCATGACCGAAACCGTCACCGAAGAAACCCGCAATTTTGGCACCGAGGTCGGCCGCCTGCTCGATCTCGTGGTCCACTCACTCTATTCCGACCGCGAGATCTTCCTGCGCGAGCTGGTGGCCAACGCCGCCGACGCGACCGACAAGCGCCGGTTCCTCGCCCTCTCCGACGGCGCCCTCGCTTTGCCCGAAAACCCCGCCATCAGAATCTCCACTGACAAACTCACCCAGACCATCACCATCTCCGACCATGGCACGGGCATGAGCAAGGAGGAGCTGGCCGACCATCTGGGCACCATCGCCCGCTCCGGCACCGCCGCCTTCACCTCCTCCCTGGCCGAGGCCAAGCCCGAGGAGCGGCCAAGCCTCATCGGCCAGTTCGGCGTCGGCTTCTATTCCGCCTTCATGGTGGCTGATGAGGTCGAGGTCATCTCCCGCAAGGCCGGGCATCAGGAGGCCTGGGCCTGGATCTCCGCCGGCAAGGGCCAGTACACCATCAAGCCCGCGAGCCGCGATGAATCCGGCACCACCATCATCCTGCGCGTCAAGCCGGAGGCGGAGGAGTTCCTGGAGCCGCTGCGTATCAAGACCATCATCCGCAAATGGGCCGACCATATCGCCCTGCCGGTCGAGCTTGAGGAAGACGGCAAGTTCACCGCCGTCACCGAGGGCACCGCCCTGTGGCGGCGCGGCAAGTCGGAAATCTCGAAGGAGGACTACACCGCCTTCTACCGCCATGTCGGCCATGCGTGGGATGAACCCTGGGCCACCATCCACTGGCGCGCCGAGGGCACGCTGGAATTCTCCGCCCTGCTCTTCATCCCTTCCAGCAAGCCCTTCATGCCGGTGGAGGAGACCCGCGACTCCAAGGTCCGCCTGCATGTGAAGCGCATGTTCATCACCGACGAGGCCAAGCTCCTGCCCAACTGGCTCTCCTTTGTCACCGGCGTGGTGGATACCGAGGATCTCCCCCTCAATGTCAGCCGCGAAATCCTGCAGGCCACCCCGGTGCTGGACAAAATCCGCAAGGCGCTGCTCAACCGCGTGCTCTCGGAGCTGAAATCCCAGGCCAAGGACGCCGAGGCCTTCAAAACCTTCCAGGATAATTTCGGCGCCGTGCTGAAGGAGGGGCTCTATGAGGATACCGGCCACGCGGCTGACATAGCGGGCCTGCTCCGCTTCGCCTCCACCAAGGAGGAGGCCACCACGCTCGACGCCTACATCGCCCGCATGCCCGAGGGCCAGAGCGAGATCTATTACCTCGCGGGCGACGCCGCCAACCTCAAAACCTCGCCGCAGCTCGAAGGTTTCGCCGAGAAGGGCTACGAGGTGCTGCTCTTCTCCGACCCCATCGACGCCTTCTGGCCGACCCGGATGGAGAGCTACAAGGAAAAGAAGCTGAAAAGCGTCTCCCAGGCCGCCAGCCTGTTCGCCCCGGCGCAGAGCAGCGCCGAGATAACCACCCTCTGCGAAACCCTGGCCAAGGCGCTGGAGGGCAAGGTCTCGGGTGTCACCGCCTCAACCCGGCTGAAGGACAGCCCGGCGATGCTCGCCGCCAACGAGGCGGGGCCGGATCTGGCCATGCAGCGCATGCTGCGCCGCGCCGGGCGCCCGGCATTCGGCCTGCCGCCGGCGCTCGAGATCAACCCCGGCCACAAGCTCATCCAGGCCCTGGCCAGCCGCGCGGAACTGGAGAGCGAGGCCAACCTGCTGCTGGACCTCGCCAAACTCCAGGAAGGCGACCTGCCCGAAGACCCCGCCGCCTTCGTGCGCCACGTCGCCCAGGCCATCGCGGGGGAATAGGGATTGTTTTAACCGTCTCTGCAAAAACATTAAGGATAATGTTCAAAAGTTTTTTGGGGTCTGGCCCTTTTTTGCAAAAAAGGGCCAGAATCTTGGGGAGCTTTTTATAAAAAGCTCCCCAAACCCCGCAAAAATTTTTAAAAATTTCA
>JAKBAQ010000161.1 GCA_021808985.1 Pseudomonadota bacterium | reverse complement strand
CCACCTTGCAGGTGGCGCTGGGCGGGGCGCTGGTGTTCGCGACCGGGGTGCTGATCGGCGCCGGGTAGGCGCCGGTGGGTTAACTTTCAGTCCGCGGGACCCAGGGGATGCGCGCGATGCCGATGCCCTCCTCGCTCAGCGCCTCGACTTCCTCGTCGCTGCTCTCACCGTAGATGCCGCGCGGCTCGGCCTCGCCATGGTGGATGCGCCGCGCCTCGGCGGCGAAGTCGTTCCCCACATAGTCGCAGCTTTTTTCCACCTCGGCGCGCAGCTTGCTGAGCGCGGCGCGCACCGCGTCTGGGATGACGCCGCCGGCGGCCGGGCGTGCCGGCTCGGGCGTGGCCGGGGGCGTGGCGTCCACGGTTTTCAGCCGGCCCTTGCGGGGAATGCCGGGCGCCATCAGCGTGCGCTCCACCTTGGTGTCGCCGCAGATGGGGCAGGAGATCAGCCCACGGGCGGCCTGACGCTCGAATGCGTCACTGCCTTTGAACCAGCCGTCAAATTCGTGCGCGCCGGCGCAATGCAGCTGATAATGGATCATGGGTGCAGCAGGGCGTCGAGCCGGCCCGCGCGCTCCAGGGCGTAGAGATCGTCACAGCCGCCGAGCGCTTGGCCGTTGATGAAGATCTGCGGCACCGAGGTTCTGCCGCCGGAACGCTCACGCGCCAGGGCGCGCGCGGGGGAGCCGCCGGGTGCGTCAATTTCAGTGAAGGTAACGCCCTTCTGTTGGAGCAGCGCCTTGGCGCGCACGCAATAGGGGCAAAAATCCTGGGTATAAATTTCAATATCGGCCATTCAGGTCATCTAGCCGAGCGTTAGGCTTATGCAAGTGGTTTTTGTTCAAATCGCGGATCAGCCACGCGCGCGGCGGTGAGCACATCCACCCGGCGGGCGCCGGCGGCCAGCAGCGCGCGGGCGCAGGCATCGGCGGTGGTGCCGGAGGTCATCACGTCATCAACCAGCAGCACATGCGCCCCGGCCACCGCGCAGCCGGGGCGCAGGGCCACCGCCTCGGCCAGCTCCGCCTGGCGCTGCGCCAGGTTCAGCCCTTCCAGCGGGGCGGTGTGCTTGGGGCGGATTAGCGCGTCGGGCATGCAGGGGCGGCCGCTGAGGCGCGACAGCTCGCGCGCCAGCAGCGCCGCCTGGTTGTAGCGGCGGGCCCGCAGCCTGAGCCGGTGCAGCGGGACGGGGACCAGCATGTCAGCCGCCGCCAGCAGCGATGCGCCGGGGCGGCGCATCAGCCGCGCCAGGCCGCGCGCCAGTTCCGTACGGTCAGCATATTTGAAGGGCAGGATCAGTTTTTGCGCTGTTTCATCGTAACGCAGGGCGGCGCGGGCCTGGGTGAAGGCCGGCGGGTGGGCGGCGCAGTGCGGGCAGATGCCCTCAGCCCCGGCCAGGCCGCCATGGGGCAGCGGCACGCCGCATTGCGCGCAGAGCGGGGCGGAGACGAAGCTGACCGCGCGGAAGCAGGTGAGGCAGAACTGGCCGTCATCATCAACCGGCGCATCGCAGACGAGACAGCCGGGCGGCAGCAAGGTATCAAGCAGGTGCCGCAACAGGGGTTTCATGTGGACCAGATTTTTGACTTCGAGGCCGTGCGCAAGCACCGCGACCGCGCCGCGCCGCGCCTGGCGCGGGTTGCCCCGCTGCTGGAGGAGCTTGGCGCGCGCCTGCTCGACCGGCTGGACGACACTACACAGACATTCGCCACCGCGCTGGATTTCGGCGGGCGCGGGGCCATTGCGCCGGCGCTGCGCGCGCGGGGCATGGAGGTGGTTTCAGCCGATGTCTCCGCCCGGCTGGCGGCACAGGCGGGGGGGGAGCCGCTGGTGGTTTCCAGCGAGGATTTTGGCCTGGAGGGACGGCGCTTCGACCTGATCGCCGCGCATTTCTCGCTGCACTGGATTAATGATCTGCCGGGCGCGCTCATCCAGCTGCGCCGCGCGCTCAACCCCAAGGGGCTGCTGCTGGCCAGCATGCCGGTGCTGGGCACGCTGGCGGAGCTGCGGACCGCGTTGTTGAGCGCCGAGGAGGCGCTGAGCGGGGCGGTCAGCCCGCGGGTTTCGCCTTTTCCGGACCTGCGGGACTGCGCCGGGCTGCTGCAACGCGCCGGGTTCGCGCTGCCGGTGGCGGATGTGGAGGAGATTAGCCTGCTATATGCCGACCCGCTGGCGCTGCTGCATGAGCTGCGCGATGCCGGGGAGACCAACGCGGTGCTGGCGCGCAGCCGCAAATTCGCGCCGCGCGCCTTGTTCGCGGCCGCGCTGGCGGCGCTGCCCAGGCGCGGGGAGAGGCATGAGGTGACGCTGCGGATGGCCGTGCTCACCGGCTGGGCATCATAAAATGCCGGGCGGGCGCATTACAGCAAGCCGGCGCGGCGGAAGCTGAGCCAGCGGCCGTTGCCGACGATTACATGGTCATGCAGGACGATGGCGAGCGCGGTGGCGGCGTGCTTGATCTCCTTGGTGAGGGCGATGTCCTCCTCGCTGGGCGAAGGGTCGCCGCTGGGGTGGTTGTGGACCAGGATGAAGGCGGTGGCGTGCAGTTCCAGGGCGCGCTTTATCACCTCGCGCGGGTAGACCGGCGTGTGGTTGACCGTGCCGCTGCCCTGGATTTCATCGGCGAGCAGGCGGTTGCGGTTGTCAAGGAAGAGGATGCGGAACTGCTCGATCTTCTCACGCGCCAGGACCGCCTGGAGATATTCCATCAGCCGGTCCCAGTTGTTGAGGACGGGTTTGTAGAGCACCTCGCTCTTGGAGAGGCGCTGCGCGGCGGCCTGCACGATTTTGAGCGCCGAGGCGCCGGCCTCGCCAAGCCCGTCCACCGCCAGAAGATCGGGCACGCTGGCCGAGATGACGCCGGCATAGGAGCCGAAGCGGATGAGCAGGGAGCGGGCGATGGGCTTGGTGTCTCGCCGTGGGAGGGCGAGGAAGAGGACCATCTCGATCATTTCATGTTCGGCGATCGCATCCGCTCCGCCGGACAGAAAGCGCGCGCGCAGGCGGGCGCGGTGGCCATTGACACCCACGGCCGGTTTCGGCGGGCGGATTTCAGGCGATAACGTTTCAATCCGCGAAACGTCCGCGAAACCTTGGGTGGAGCTTTTATGTTTCATTGCGCTTACAAAGTGCCATGAGTCACCCGGCAAACAAAGCGCAAAACCCGTGAATCGGGGGCTGATCAATCCAAAGTGAACCGCTGGCGGCGCGGTGTGAGGAAAGATCTATTCCGTATCGGCAACTTCTGGTAGCGCATCGTTTTTCTCGGCGATTTGCTTGGGGCTGGAGAGCAGCAGATACACCGCCGGCACCACGAAGAGGGTGAACATGGTGCCGATGGACAAGCCGCCAGCGATGACCATGCCCATGTTGAAACGCGACGCCGCGCCGGCGCCCGTGGCGATGATGAGCGGCAGCACGCCCAGCACCATCGCCGCCGTGGTCATGAGGATGGGGCGCAAGCGGATGTTGGCGGCGTATTCGATGGCGGCACGCTTATCCATGCCGCCGATCTGCGCCTCGTTCGCGACCTCGACCATCAGGATGCCGTGCTTGCTGACCAGGCCCATCAGCGTGATCAGCCCGACCTCGGTGTAAATGTTCAGCGAGAGGCCGCCGAAGCCGAGATAGATGAAGATCAGCGCGCCGGCGATGGACATGGGCACGGAGACCAGGATGATCAGCGGGTCGCGGAATGAATTGAACAGCGCCGAGAGGGCGAGGAAGATGATGATGACCGCGAAGGCGAAGGTGAGGATGAAGCCCTGGCTCTGCTGCACGTACTGGCGCATCTCGCCGCCGTAATCGATGCTGTCCTCGGGCAGGAGGATTTTGGCGGCGAGCTGGCGCAGGGTTTGCAGGGCCTGCGCCTCGCTGACGCCGGGGGCGGCGACGCCTTGCAGGGTGGCTGAGTTTTGTTGCTGGAAATGATTGATGGATTCGGGAATCACGCTCGTGGTGATGGTGGCGATGGCAGAGAGCGGGATGCTCTGGCCGTTCACCGTGGCGATGGTGTAATTCGCAAGATCCGCGACATTCAGGCGGGATTTGCGCTCAACCTGGGGGATGACCTTGTAGGAACGGCCATCCAGGCTGAAATAGTTGACATAGCCGCCGCCCAGCGCCTCGCCCAGGGCGGCGCCGACATTGGCCATGTTGAGGCCCAGGGCGGCGGCTTTGTCACGGTCAATGACGACGTTGGCTTGCGGCTGGTCGAGCTTGAGGTCGCTCTGCAGGAAGATGAACTTGCCGCTCTTGAGCGCCGCCGCCAGGAGGGCCTGGCTCACCGGGTAGATTTTCGCGAAATCGTCGGTGGATTTGATGACGAACTGCACCGGCAGCCCGGCCGAGCCGGGTAAGGGGGCGGGCTGGCCCACCACCACCTGCTGGCCGGCATCGCCGGCGTCAGCCTCTTTTTGGAAGAGCGTCTGCAGGTAGGTGGCGCTCTTGCTGCGCTGGTCCCAGGGTTTGAGCACCTCGCCGGTGATGTCAGTGCCCGGGACATCGACATGGAAGGTGTGGGCGACTTCGGGATTGCTGAGCAGGATCGCGTTCAGGTGCGAATCCCACATCGCTTTCTGGCTGATTGTGGCATCGGGCGCGGAGGTGGCGAAGACGAAGGTGGCGCCTTCATCTTCCTGCGGGGCCAGCTCGCTCTTGGAGCCGAGCGCGAGGAAGGCGATGCTGCACAGGATGATGAAGGCGAAGGTGATGGTGACCGGCACGGTGTTGAGGCTGCTGTGCAGGGCGGCGGTGTAGAGCCTGTGCAGCTCGGCGAAGCGGCGGTCTATGAAGTCGACCAGACGGTCCTCCCAGCCCTGGGCGCCGTGCCGGGGGGGCTTGAGGAAGCGCGAGGTGAGCATGGGGGTGAGGGTGAGGGCGATGAGCGCCGAAATGGTGACGGCGCCGACCAGGGTGAAGGCGAATTCGGTGAAGAGCGCGCCGGTGAGGCCGCTTTGGAAGCCGATGGGCAGGTAGACCGCGATCAGCACCACGGTCATCGCGACGATGGGGTTGGCGAGCTCGCCAGCGGCGCGGCGGGCGGCCTCGCGCGGGGGTTCTCCGGCGTCGAGATGGCGGTTCACGTTCTCCACCACGATGATCGCGTCATCCACCACCAGCCCGATGCCCAGCACCAGCGCCAGCAGGGTGAGCAGATTGATGGAGAAGCCGAACGCCATCATCATCGCGAAGGCGCCGATCAGCGAAAGGGGGATCGCGATTACCGGGATGAGCACCGAGCGGGGGGAGCCGAGAAAGGCGAAGACCACCAGGGTGACGATGATGAGCGCCTCGCCCAGGGCGGTGAGGACGTCGCGGATCGAGGCGTTCACGAAGTCGGTCGAGTCGAAGACGATCTGGCCGATGAGCCCGGTTGGCAGGTTGGCCTGGATTTGCGGGAAGACCTTGCGGATGCCGGCCACCACTTGCAGCAGGTTGGCGCTGGGCGCCACCTGGATGCCCATGAACACGCCTGGCTTGTTGTCAAAGGCGACGTTCTGCTCATAGGTGTCGGAGCCGAGCGTGACGGTGGCGACGTCCTTGAGCCGGATGATCGCGCCGTTTTGCTGGCGGATGATGAGGTTGCCGAATTGCCGGGCGCTGTGCAGGCCGGTGGTGGCGGTGAGGGAGATTTGTGTCATCTGCCCCTTGGTGTTGCCGAGCGGGGCGATGAAGTCGTTATCGCCCAGGGCGGTGTAGACATCGGCCGCGGTCAGCCCGTAGGCGCTCAGCTTTTGCGGGTTCAGCCACACGCGCATGGCGAAGTTCTGCGCGCCCAGGATCTGCGCCTGCTGCACGCCGGGCACCGCCTGCAATTGCGGCTGCACCACACGGGTTATGTAGTCGGTGATCTGGTTGGCGGAGAGTACATCGCTGCGGAAGCCGATATACATTGAATCGAAGGTCTGGCCGATTTTCAGCGAGAGCACGGGCTGCTGCGCGCCGCTGGGCAGCTGGTTGAGCACCGAGTTGACCTGCGCGCTGATTTCGGTGAGCGCTTTGTCAGGGTCGTAATTGAGGACCAGGTTGACGGTGATGGTGCTCGTGCTGGTCTGGCTGGTCGAGGTCATGTAATCAATGCCGTTGACCTGCGAGACGGCGTTTTCAATCGGCGTGGTGATGAAGCCGGCCACCACGTCCGGCGAGGCGCCGGGGTAGGTGGTGGTGATGGTGATGGTGGCGTTTTCGGTCTGCGGGAAATCCTGCACCGGCAGCTGGCCGACCGCGCGCAGGCCCAGCACGAAGATGAGCACGCTGACCGCGATGGCCAGAACCGGACGGGCGATGAAAAGATCGGTGAAGCGTTTCATCGGATTATTCGTTCGGCGGGTTGGGATTGGGGCTGTCGGGCGGCTGCACGGTGTTGTTGATGGCGACCAGCGCGCCGTTGCGCAGCTTCAGCTGGCCGGCGGTTACCACCATGTCGCCGGGGTTGAGGCCGGCGGTGACGGCCACCTGGTCGCCGCGCGTGTCACCCGTGGTGACGAAGACCTGCTGTGCGCTCAGCTCAT
>JAKBAQ010000160.1 GCA_021808985.1 Pseudomonadota bacterium | reverse complement strand
GCATGCTCCGCCCAGCGGCGGACCAGCGCCAGCGCGTCAACGCCCTCCGGCGCGCCGTGGATATGGATCATTCGAACCGCGTCAGCGCCGCGGCGCGGATGCGTTGGAGCATGCGGCTGTCGGCATGGGCGGGAATGGGCAGCCGGCCGGTCAGCCAGTCGGCAAGCTCGGCGTCGGGGAATTCCATGACGGCCTCGATTTCATCGAGCTCGGATTCGGACATGGTGGCGATTCGGGCGGCGACGAAATCCCCGATCAGCAGGTCGTTCTCATAAGTGCCACGGTGCCGGGCGCGGTAGACCAGCCGGCGGCGGCGGTTGTCCAAGGGTTCTGGAGCCGGATTTTCCAAGTCAGTCATCTCGGGTTGCGGTATAGGCGCGGTTTGGCCAAGAGTCAGCATGTGACCCTTGAGATTCTTGCCCCCCTGCGCGCGCCCATCGCCTCCCTGCCCGGGCTGGGGCCCAAACTCTCGGCCCTGGTGGCCCGGCTGGCCGATGGCGGAAGCGTGCGCGACGTGCTCTTCCACCTGCCGGTGGATTTTCTCGACCGGCGGGCCACGCCGAAAATACGCGACGCCAAGGCCGGAATGCTGGCGACATTGCGGGTCGAGGTGGTCCGCCATGAGCCGCCCGCGCGCAAGGGGCAGCCGCACCGGGTGGTGGTCGGCGATGAAACCGGGTTCGCCGAGGTGGTGCTCTTCCACGCCGCCCGGTTGGTGCAGTTTCCGCCCGGGGCGCGGCTGCTCGTCTCCGGCAGGCTGGAGGCGTTTGGCGGCCGCCTCGTCATGGCGCATCCGGAGCATGTCGTCTCCCAGTTGCAGGAAGCTGATTTCCCCTGGGTTGAGCCGGTATGGCCGCTGGCGGCGGGGGTGGTGCCAAGGGTGATGCGCCGGGCGGCGCTGGGAGCGCTGGAGCGCCTGCCGGATCTGGCCGAATGGCAGGATGCCAGCGTGTTGCGCAAGCGCGGCTGGCCCGGCTTCGCGCAGGCGCTGCGCGCGCTGCATGCCCCGGCTGAAATGCCAGATGACAAGCCAGCCGCCCGCCTGGCCTATGACGAGCTGCTGGCCCGCCAGCTCTCCTTCGCCATCGTGCGGGCGCGGCGGCGCAAGCGGCCGGGGCGGGTTTTGGCGGGCGACGGGCGCCTGCGGGCCGAGGCGCTGCGGCGCTTCGCGCATCAGCTCACCGCCGGGCAGCTGCAGGCGCTGGCCGAGATCGACGCCGATCTCGCCGCCCCCCACCAGATGCTGCGGCTGCTGCAAGGCGATGTGGGGGCGGGCAAAACCCTGGTGGCGCTGCTGGCGATGCTGCGCGCGGCGGAAGCCGGCGCCCAGGCCGCCCTGCTGGCGCCAACCGAAATTCTGGCCAAGCAGCATTACGCCACCTTCCAGAAACTCTCCCCCGTGCCCGTGGCCTTGCTGAGCGGCAATGTGAAGGGGGCCGCGCGGCGGCGGATTCTCGCGGCGCTGGCCGATGGCAGCCTGCCCATCGTCATCGGCACGCACGCGATATTCCAGAAGGAGGTGGCCTTCGCCGACCTCGCCCTGGCGGTGGTCGACGAGCAGCATCGCTTCGGCGTGGACCAGCGCCTGGCGCTGAGCGCCAAGGGAACCGCGGCCGACCTGCTGGTGATGACGGCAACCCCCATCCCGCGCACCCTGCTGCTCACCCATTGGGCCGAGATGGAGGTAAGCCGCATCACCGGCAAACCCGCCGGGCGACAAAAAATCACCACAACCCTGCACGATCTTTCAGAACTTGAAAAAGTGCTCGCGGCAATCGCACGGGCAATCGCGGCGGGCGGGCTGGTCTACTGGGTCTGCCCGCTGGTAACCGAGTCCGAAGCGCTGGACATCACCGCCACAGAGGTGCGCCACGCGCAGCTGCGCGCGCGTTTCGGCGCGCAGGTGGCGCTCGCGCACGGGCAGCAGGAGGCGGTGGTGCGCGACGCGGCGCTGGCCGACTTCGCCGCCGGGCGCTGCAAAATACTGGTGGCGACGACGGTGATCGAAGTCGGCGTGGATGTGCCGGCGGCGAACATCATGGTGATCGAACATGCCGAACGCTTTGGCCTGGCGCAGCTGCACCAGCTGCGCGGGCGCGTGGGGCGCGGCGAGGCCAAGAGCTTTTGCCTGCTGCTGCATGATGGCAAGCTCGGCGCCACCGCGCGCAAGCGGCTCGCCCTTCTGCGCGATACCGAGGATGGATTCATGATCGCCGATGAGGATTTCAAACTGCGCGGCGCGGGCGATTATCTCGGCACCCGGCAATCCGGGCTGCCCGGATACCGGCTGGCCGACGCCGAGAAACATGGAGATTTATTGCCAATGGCCCGCCAGGACGCGGTGATGCTGCTGCAACGCGACCCCAAGCTGGAGAGCCCGCGCGGCCAGGCGGTGCGGGTATTGCTGAATTTGTTTGACCAGCGCGAGGCGATTTTAACGGTGCGGGCAGGATGAGGCGCTACCCTGAACATCCGCGCGTGGGCATCGGCGTCGTGCTGCTGCGCGGCGATGACGTACTGCTGATCCGGCGCGGGCAACCGCCGGCGGTGGGGGCGTGGTCTCTGCCCGGCGGCGCGCAGGAGCTGGGCGAGCGCGCCGAGGATTGCGCGCGGCGGGAGTTGCGCGAGGAAACCGGGCTGGAATGCGCAAAGCTGCGCCTGCTCGGCCATGCCGATGCGATTCATTACGATTCCGCCCAGCGGGTCGAATATCACTACACCATACTTGATTTCGGCGCCCGCTATATCGGCGGCGAGGCAAGGGCGGGCGGCGATGTGAGCGCGCTCACCTGGGCGCGCCGGGATGATCTCGCCGCCTACGGGCTGTGGGATGAGGTGCTGCGGATGATCAACCTGGCATTTTCGCAAGTGCCGCCTTGAATCTGGCCGAATCCGGGCTGGTGGGGCTGGCGAACCAGGTTTGCAGCCCGCCATCCTTGTTGATCAGGTATTTGTAAAAATTCCAGCGCGGCTTGGCGAAAAACCCGCCCTGCCCGGCCGCCCAGCCGAAGAAGGGATGAGCCTGCGGCCCCTTGACGTGGGTTTTCGCCATCACCGGAAAATCAACCCCGTAATTAACCTCGCAGAAGCTTGCGATCTCGGCGGCCGAGCCAGGCTCCTGCCCGCCAAAATCGTTGCAGGGCACGCCGATCACCACCAGCCCGCTCGCCTTGTTCGCCTGCCAGCACGCCTCCAGCGCCTTGTATTGCGGGGTGAACCCGCATTTGGACGCAGTGTTGACAATGAGCATCGGCCGCCCCGCGAGCGCGCGCAGGGGGTATGGCTTGCCCTGGAGAGTCTCGAAGGAAAAATCATAGGCGTTGCTCATGCGCGGCTCCCGGGTTGCGGCAGGACTGAAGCATCGATCCCCCGGCGCCGCAACGCCCGCGCCATCCATGCCCTATTCCACATGGGCCGAAACCGTCACCACCGGCCGCTCCGGGCGCAGCAGCCAGGCCAGCGGAACCGAGGCGGCGATGAGCACCAGCATGAGCCTGAAATCATCGTTATAGGCGATGATGCTGGCCTGGCGGGTGATCACCCCGTCCAGCGCCGCCGCCCCCTGGCTGGTCGCCGCGTTCCAGAAATGCGCCGCCGCGCCGGATTGGAGGTTGCGGTTGAAAGGCGTGACATTGGCGGCCAGAATGGCGTGGTTGGTCTGGATGCTGGTCTCCAGAATCGCCCCGGTGACTGAGATGCCAAGCGCGGAGCCGATATTGCGCATGAGCGCGAAAATGCCGGTGGCCTCGGTGCGCAGCGCCGCCGGCAGGGTGGAAAAAGTGCTGATATTCAGCGGCATGGCGGTGAACCCGATGCTGATGCCCTGAATGAACCCGGCGACGAGCACCGCGGTCTCGGAAATATCCGGCGTCCATGAGGTGATCTGGTACAACGCATACACACCGGTGAGCAGCCCGAAGGCGACCAGCGGCCTGGCCCCGGTCCGCACCAGCATCCGCGCGCTGGCGATGGAGGCGAGAATAATGCCAACCCCGCGCGGCGCCAGCACAATGCCGGCGGTGAGCCCGGGATAATTCATCAGCTCCTCCAGATACGGCGAGAGCAGCGCCAGCGTGGCGAACATGATGAGCCCGTTGACGGCGATGAGCGTGATGCCGACGAGAAAATTAGTGTCGGCGAAGAGTGCCGGCGAGAGAAACGGCTTGGTGGCCAGAGCCGTCTGCACCAGAAAAATATACAGTCCGAGGCCGGCAAGGCACGTCTCGACGATGATCTCATGCGAGCTGAACCAGTCCAGCGTCTCGCCACGGTCGAGCAGGGTCTGAAAAGCGCCGATGGCGAGGCTGAGAGAGGCGAAGCCGATCCAGTCCAGCTTGAGCGTGCGGCTGCGCGGCGCGTCCTTCAGGAAGGTGACGAGCCCGATCGCCGCGGCGATGCCAAAGGGTACATTGAGGTAGAAAACCCAGCGCCAGCTGTAATGCTGGGTGAGCCAGCCGCCGATGATGGGGCCGATGACCGGCCCGGTCATCACCCCCGTCCCCCACACCGCGATGGCCGAGGCCCTTTGCTCCACGGGGTAGATCTCAAACAGCACCGATTGCGAGAGCGGCACCAGCGCGGCGCCGCACATGCCCTGCAGCAGGCGGAAGAGCACGATCTCATCGAGCGACCTGGCCATGCCGCACAGCGCGGAGGCGAACGTGAAACCGACGACCGCGGCGACAAACACGCGCGAAGTGCCAAAGCGCGCGGCGAGAAAGCCGGTCGGCGCGGTCATGATCGCGGCTGAGACCAGATAGCTGGTCAGAACCCAGTTGATCTCATCCTGGCTGGCCGACATCGAGCCCTGCATATAAGGCAGCGCGACATTGGCGATCGTCGTGTCAAGCGTCTGCATGAAGGCCGCGAGCATGAGCGCAACGGTGAGAACGGCGCGAATCGACTTCGGCATGGCCGTTGGGGCAAGCGGGTTTTCCGGAGAGTCGGCCTGGGTTATTGGCTTGAACCTTGTTGATGTAATGAACGTTATATATTGCTAGCGCAAGCCAAGCCAAGGCCCAACCCTGAAAAACGCTAGGCCAGGCCACCCCGGCGCTGGCCATTTCCCCCGCCCGAATTTACAACCTGCGCATGACCGAGCAACCACCCGTGCAAAAACTCATCACCGTCATGGCCGCGCTGCGGCACCCGGAGTCAGGCTGCCCCTGGGACAGGGAGCAGGATTTTTCAACCATCGCGCCCTACACCATCGAGGAAGCCTATGAGGTGCGCGCGGCCATCGAATCGGGCGAGCCCGAACAGCTGCGCGATGAGCTGGGCGACCTGCTCTTCCAGGTGGTCTACCACGCGCAGATGGCCGTCGAGCGCGGCTGGTTCGGCTTTGATGACGTGGCCGCCGGCATCACCGAGAAGATGATCCGCCGGCACCCGCATGTGTTTGGCGACGAGGCGGCGCGAGACTCCAGCACCCAAACCGCCGCCTGGGAGGCCGAGAAAGCGCGGGAGCGGCTGGAAAAAGCCCAGGATGGCGCCCTGGCCGGGGTTGCCGGCGCCCTGCCCGCCCTGGCGCGCGCGCATAAATTCTGCGCCCGCGCCGCGCGCGTGGGGTTTGACTGGCCAAACCCCAACGCGGTGCTGGACAAGCTGGAAGAAGAAGTGCGCGAACTGCGCGCCGAGCTGCCCGCCGCCACCCCGGCACGGCTGGAGGATGAATTGGGCGACATGCTCTTCGTCATGGCCAATCTGGCGCGCAAGCTGGGGCTCAACGCCGAGGCCTGCCTGGCCGGGGCCAACGCCAAATTCGCCCGCCGGTTTGGCTATGTGGAAACCGCGCTGGCGCAAGCCGGCAAAACGCCGGAAATGTCCAATCTCGCGGAGATGGACGCGCTCTGGAACAAGGCAAAGGAGGCCGGTCTATGAAGACATTGATGGAAGGTTACGCGCGGTTCCGCAAAGGATACTGGCGCCGGCACAAGGCGCTGTTCTCCACCCTGGCGCGCGACGGCCAGTCCCCGCCGGCGATGGTCATCGCCTGCGCGGATTCGCGGGTCGCCCCGGAAGTGATTTTTGACTGCGCCCCAGGCGAGATCTTCGTGGTCCGCAACGTGAGCGCGCTGGTCCCCCCCTATGCGCCTGATACCGGCAATCACGGCACCTCGGCCGCCCTGGAATTCGCGGTGACGGCGCTTAACGTGCGCACCATCGTCGTGCTCGGCCACAGCCAGTGCGGCGGCATCCGCGCGCTCATGAAGGGGCCGGATGGCGGCCACGGAGACTTCATCGCCTCCTGGATGGCGATCGCCCGCGAGGCCCGCCAGCGTGTTTGCGACTCACCAACAGCCGGCGAGGCGGATTTCGATGCCCTCTGCTACGCCTGCGAGCATGAATCGATCCGCGTCTCCCTGAGCAATCTGATGACCTTCCCCTGGATCGCCGCCCGCGTCGCCAATGGCAGCCTCACCCTGGCGGGCATGCATTTCAGCGTGCTGTCCGGCAAGGTGGAGACGGTGGCCTGAACAACCCCCGGCCGCCGCACGCGGGCAGCCCCGCGCATGGGCA
>JAKBAQ010000159.1 GCA_021808985.1 Pseudomonadota bacterium | reverse complement strand
GCTCATCGCGCAGCGCCACCGCATAGGGCAGCGCCTGGGTTATCGGCAGCCCCATATAATCCGCCAGCGGCTCGGGCGCGGCACCGGTGCCGCCCTCGCCGCCATCCACCTGAATATAGTCCGGGCAATGCGCCGGGTTCTCCACGCAATCGGCGAACCATTCATCGAGAAAGCGCGGATCGCCGACCACGAACTTAACCCCCACCGGCTTGCCGGTGATCCCGCGCACCCGCGCGATGAACGCGCCCAGCTCGGCGATGTTGGCGATGTCGCGGTGGCGGTTGGGGGAGATGCTGTCGCGCCCCTCGGGGATGCCGCGTATCGCGGCGATCTCGGCCGTCACCTTCGCGCCCGGCAGCACGCCGCCCTTGCCCGGCTTGGCGCCCTGCGCCAGCTTCAGCTCGAACATCTTCACCTGCGGCATCGCCGCGATCTCGCGCAGCCGCTCCTCGCTGAGCGCGCCATTGGCATCGCGCACGCCATATTTGGCGGTGCCGATCTGCATCACGATATCCGCCCCGCCCTCCAGATGGTATTTGGAGAGCCCGCCCTCGCCGGTGCTCATCCACACGCCCGCCAGCTTCGCCCCGCGCGAGAGCGCGCTCACCGCCGCGTGGCTCAGCGCGCCATAGCTCATGCCCGAAATATTGAAGAAATGCCGCCCCAGGTAAGGCTGCGCGCAGGCGCCCGGCCCGCTGGTGATGCCGATGAGCTTGCCCGGAAAATGCCGCTCCTCCTCATCGAGCACCGGAAACGCGGCATTGCGGAACACGAAGCTCGGCACATTCTCCGAGCCGAAGCTCACCAGATTGGAAACCCCCTTGGCCGAGCGGTACACCCAGCTGCGCTCCAGCCGGTTGAACGGGCGCTCCGCCCAGTCCGGCAGGTAGTGATACTGGCGCATATATTCGCCCCAGGTCTCGGCGAAGTAGCGAAAATGCCCGATAATGGGAAAATTACGCAGCACCGTGTGCTTTTGCTGGTGCGTGTCGCGCCAGTACACCACGGCCAGCCCCGCCGCCACGGCGGCCAGCAAAACCAAGAGAATCATGCCATCCCTCCCCGCTGCCTCACCCATGCGTCATAGCCGTGAATGGGCCGGATGTCTCTCTCCCAGATGCGATCTGGCATCCTTCCCCGCTTGCGCCTATGATGACGCATGGCAAAAAACAGCAGCTACGATAAAGCCCTGCACCATCTGCAAGTCGAGCTGGTCAAGCTCCAGCGCCATGTCATCGCGCGCGGGCAGAAGGTGCTCATCATCCTCGAGGGGCGCGACGGCGCGGGCAAGGACGGCACCATCAAGCGCATCATCGAGCATCTCTCCCCGCGTGACATCCGCGTCGTGGCGCTCGCCAAACCGTCGGACGTGGAGGCCACCCAGTGGTATTTCCAACGCTATGTGAACCACCTGCCGGCCGCCGGCGAGATCGTGCTGTTCAACCGCTCCTGGTACAACCGCGCCGGCGTGGAGCATGTCATGGGCTTCTGCTCCGACCATGACTACCACACCTTCCTGCGCAACGTGCCGGTGTTCGAATCCATGCTGGCCGATTCCGGCATCACCGTGATCAAGTATTATCTCGACATTGACCGCAAGGAACAGAAAAAGCGCCTCGAGGCCCGGCATGACGACCCGCTGAAGCAGTGGAAGATCAGCCCGATCGACGACAAGGCCCTGAAACATTTTGATGACTATACCAAGGCCCGCAACACCATGCTGCGCGCGAGCGACAGCGCCAGCGCGCCCTGGATGGTGGTGCGCGCCAACGACAAGAAGGACGCCCGCCTGGCCATCATCGCCGATCTCATCACCCGGGTGGACTATGCCGACGCCAAGCCGCACGACACGCATACTGACATCGTCTGCCGCTTTGACGAAACCTGCCTCACCAACGGCATGCTCGCCTCGTGAAGGCGCTGCTCGACCAGCTGGTGTTTGACGCCAACGGCCTCATCCCCGCCATCGCCCAGCAGCACGATACAGGTGAAGTGCTGATGATGGCCTGGATGAACCGCGACTCCATCGAGGAGACGCTCAAAACCGGCCAAGTCTGCTACTGGTCGCGCTCGCGGGGCAAGCTCTGGCGCAAGGGCGAATCCTCCGGCCAGGAGCAAAAGCTCGTGGAGCTGAGACTCGATTGCGACGGCGATACGTTGCTCCTGCTGGTGGAGCAGAAGGGCGTCGCCTGCCATACCGGGCGGCGCAATTGTTTTTTCCTGGCCTGGCGCGACGGCGCGCTGGTGGAAATCGCCAAGCCGCTGGTCGACCCGGAGCATCTCTACAAGTAACCGCACCCCCTCCACTTGATAGATTTTCAATTTTGGCGAAAGAAGGGGTGCCAAATTCTGATGGGTCCGATCATGCCGCTTGCTCTGCCGAAATTCCGCCCCGCCCGCCTCGCCATCGCCCTGGCGGCCCTTGCGCTGCTGCTCGGCGGCGCCGCCTTCAGCCGCTTCGCCAGCGCGAACGACACCGCCGACTACCCGGCGGCAAGCCTCACCGCGCCGAGCGACCCGGCGGCGCTGATCGCCCGCGGCAAATATCTCACCACCGCGGCTGACTGCCTGCCCTGCCACACCGGCCCCAACCATGCGCCCTTCTCGGGCGGGCTGGTGATGGCCACACCCTTCGGCGGCCTCGCCACCCCCAACATCACCCCGGATAAAACAACCGGCATCGGCAACTGGACCGACAGGCAGTTCTACAACGCCGTGCATTACGGCGTCGCCCCCGGCCGGTCCTACCTGCTGTTCCCCAAATTCCTCTACCCGGCGATGCCCTACACCTCCTACACCAAGCTCTCTTATGCTGACGTGATGGCGATCAAGGCGTATCTCTTCTCGCTGCCGCCGGTTAACGTGGCGCCCACGCCAAGCACCATGCTATTTCCCTTCAACCAGCGCCCCGTGCTGCTCGGCTGGCGCATCCTGTTCTTCCGCTCCGGCCCCATGCACATGGACCCGAACTGGACTGACAGCATGAAGAACGGCGCCTACCTCACCGAGGCGCTGGGCCATTGCGGCGAATGCCACACCCCGCGCAACATCCTCAGCGCCATGATGCTGGACAAGGCCTATGCCGGCGCGCCGATCGACGCGTTCTTCGCCCCCAACATCTCGTCCGACAAGCAATACGGCGTCGGCGGCTGGGCGCAGTCCGACCTGGTGGCCTACCTGCATGATGACGGCAACATGGTCAAAGGCTCGCCCTACGCCGCCATGGGCGAGGTGGTGGACAATTCCACCAGCCAGATCCCCGTGTCTGACGATGTGGACATCGCCAACTACCTGCAAACCATGACCGCGCCGCAAAGCGTTCCGCCCACGCCGGCCATCCCCGGCGCGGCCGCCTCCATCGCCATGGGCGCCACCGTGTACACCGCCAACTGCGCCGGCTGCCACGGCCAGACCGGCGGCGGCATGGCGCCGATCATCCCCAACCTCGCAGGCAATAATTCGGTCACCGCCTCCGAGCCCACCAATGTCATCGGCGCGGTGCTGAGCGGGCTGGACTCCTGGAAAGCCAACGGCCCGGCCATGCCGGCCTTCGCCTCCAGCCTCTCCGATGAGCAGATCGCCGCGGTGGCCAACTATGTGCGCACCAATTTCGGCAACAACGCCACCGCTGACGCCACCGCGCATGACGTGATGGAGCTGCGCGGCATCGCCGTGGTGCCGCCCGGCGCCAACAAGGAGGCAGATCTGTTCGGCTGCCCGCATGTCTCCGCCGCCGGCGGGCCCACCACCGTCGCCGACCCTGGCAGCGACCTGCTGAACAGCTATATCGGCGCCACCCCGGCGACCATGCCGAACCGCACCCGCATGCTCATCGCCGCCATCCGCGCCGGCAACGCCACCATCAGCAATGCCGACCTGACCAACGACCTCATCGCGGCCTATTGCCCCGTGGTCGCCAACCAGGCCGGGCTGAGCCGGAGCGCCAAGCATCAGGCGATGCTCAACTTCATCGCCAGCGCGCAACCGCTCATAAACGCGACCGCCAATTAAAATCCTCACCCTTACGGGAGCGGCGATCATGCCGCTCCTGCCAGAGCTCGCCCGGCTGCGGGTTTGCGTCTTTCGGGAATTTCCCTATCTCTACGAGGGAAACCCCGCCTATGAGCAAGCCTATCTGCGCACCTATGCCGAGGCTTCGGGTGCCGCGGTCATCGTGGCGCTGGATGGCGAGCACGTCGCCGGCGCCTCCACCTGCCTGCCGCTGTCTCTTGAGACCGCGAACGTGCAAAAACCCTTTCTCGAGGCTGGCGAGGATGTCTCCAAAATCTTCTATTTCGGCGAGAGCGTGCTAGAAGCGCCCTATCGCGGCCAGGGCATCGGCGTGGAATTCTTCGCCGCGCGCGAGGCGCAGGCCCGCGCCAGCCTCCATACCATCACCGCCTTCTGCGCCGTGCAGCGCCCGGCCACGCACAAGCTGCGCCCGGCCGGCTATGTCCCGCTCGACGATTTCTGGCGCCGCCGCGGCTATGCCAAGCGCCCGGAGCTTACCTGCGCCATGTCCTGGCGGGATGTCGGCGAGGCGGCGGAGAGCGAAAAGACCATGACCTTCTGGACCCGCACCCTATGAAGCTCGCCCTCGCGCAATTCGGCGTCTCGCCGCCGCCGAGCTTCAAATCCTTCATCACCCGCATTGAGCGTCTGGCCGCCGAAGCCTCGCTTGGCGGCGCCCACCTGCTGGCCCTGCCCGAATATTTCTCCATGGTCCTGGCCGGCGCCAGCATCAGCGCGCCGGATCTCGCCGCCGAGCTCACCGCCGTCACCGCGCGGGCCGAAGAGCTCATCGCCGCCCTGCGCGAAATCGCCATCCGCCACAAGCTCTACCTGCTGGCGGGCTCCATCCCCATGCGGGTTGGCGCCGTGCTCAACAACCGCGCCGCCTTCATCGCCCCCTCCGGCGCGCTCGCCTTTCAGGACAAACAAGCCATGACCCGCTTCGAGGCCGAGCGATGGGGCATCAGCGGCGGCAACCCGCCCCAATTGTTCGAGACCAGCTTCGGGCGCATCGGCGTCTCGATCTGCTATGATTCCGAATTCCCCCTGCATGTGCGCGCGCAGGTGAGCGCTGGGGCCAAACTCATCCTCATCCCAAGCTGCACCGACAGCCCGGCCGGCTTCAACCGCGTGCGCCTCTGCGCGCGCGCCCGCGCCATTGAGAACCAGTGCTACACCGCCGTCATCCCGCTGGTCGGCCAGGCGCCCTGGTCCGCCTCCATTGACGAAAACCACGGCCAGGCAGCCCTGTTCACCCCGTGCGACACCGGCTTCCCGCCGGACGGCGTGGCCGCCGCCGGACATATGAACGCCACGGGCCTCGTCTTCGCCACGCTGGATTTCGCCGCCATTGACACATTGCGCACCCAGGGCGCCGTGCTCAACCATCGGGACTGGCCAGACCAAATCCCCCCCTGCCCGGTGGTGCCCCTGGTATGAGCCGCATCTTCCTCATCGCTGGCGAGGCCAGCGGCGACGTGCTGGGCGCGCGCCTGATGGCGGCGCTGCGCGCGCAACGCGATGGCCTGGAATTCTCCGGCATCGGCGGCGCGCGCATGGCCGAGGCCGGGCTCAACTCCATCTTCCCCATGCAGGAGCTGGCGGTGATGGGGCTGGCCGAAATCCTGCCCCGGATTTTCGCGCTCAAGCGGCGCATCAACCAGACGATCGAGACCATCAAGGCCACCCGGCCCGATATCGTCGTCACCATTGACAGTCCCGGCTTCTGCCTGCGCGTGCTCAAGGGTATTTCCGGCACCGGCATCACGCGCATGCATTATGTCGGCCCCCAGGTCTGGGCCTGGCGGCAGGAGCGCGTGAAGCATTATCCCGGCCTGTGGGAAGAGCTGCTCTGCCTGTTCCCCTTCGAGCCGGAATTTTTCGCCCCGCACGGGCTCAACCCGGTCTTCACCGGCCATCCGGTGCTGGAATCAGGGGCTGACAAGGGCGACGCCGCGCGTTTCCGCGCGCAACACGATATCAGCCCCGGCGCCGTGCCGGTGGTGCTGATGCCCGGCTCCCGCGTGACCGAAACCTCCCGCCTGCTCCCGGTATTCCGCCAGACCATGGCGCGGCTCTCCACGCGCATCGCGCAGTTGCAGCCCGTGCTGGCCGCCGCCGCCGGCATTGCCGAGGCGGTGAGCGCCCAAACACGCGACTGGCCAGTGCCCCCCATCATCGTGCGCGATATCGCCACCCGCTACGATGCCTTCGCCGCCGCGCGGGCGGCGCTCACCAAATCCGGCACCTCAACGCTGGAGCTTGCCATGGCCGGCGTGCCCATGGCGGTGACCTACCGGGTCAACCCCATCAGCGCGCTGCTGGCCCGCCGGCTGATCAAGGTGCCGCATGTCGCCATGATCAATCTGCTGGCCGGGCGCGAGCTGGTGCCCGAACTGCTGCAACAAGACTGCACCCCAGCCAAGCTGAGCGATACCCTGCACGGGCTCATCACCAATCCCGCCGCCGCGGCGGCGCAGCGCGCCGGTTTCGCCGCCGCCCTGGCAAGCCTGCACGCCCCCGAGG